>DATHSP010000362.1:0-27994 GCA_035464075.1 Thermoleophilia bacterium
ACGGCCCGGCGGCCGCCCCGCCCCTCCCTCCAGGCAGGAGAGGCACTCTCACCCACGTACTGACGTACTGGAACACACGGGGTCGTGGGTGGATGATAGGAGGTGCGCGGGCATCGAGGCGCCGCGGGAGAGAGCGCGAGAAAGGAGCTGGACCATGACACGAACGGCGAGCCCGAGAGGAGGCCGCAGGTGACGACGCGACTCTTCTTCGCCACCGACGTGCACGGCTCCGAGGCGTGCTGGCGCAAGTTCATCAACTCGGGCAAGCACTACGAGGCCGACGTCCTCATCCTCGGCGGCGACATGACCGGCAAGGCCGTGGTGCCGATCATCGAGCAGGGGGCGGGCAGGTACGTCTTCCACATGCAGGACGTGCGCCATGAGTTCGAGGGCGACGACGACCTCGCCAGGAACACGCGGGCGATCCGCGACCACGGCTACTACCCGGTCGTGATGAGCCACGACCAGTGCGCCGCCTACACCAGCGACCCCGACAAGCTCGACGAGGTCTTCCACGAGCAGATGCGCACGACGGTCGCGGACTGGGTCGCGTGGGCCGACGAGCGCCTCGAGGGAACGGGGCTGCAGTGCATCGTCTGCCCCGGCAACGACGACCGCCACGACATCGACGCCATCCTCGCCGAGTCGCGGCATATCCAGGTCGGGGAGGGCAACGTCCTCGACCTGCCCGAGGGCCACCAGCTCGCCTCCAGCGGCT
The DNA here is from genome assembly GCA_035464075.1 of Thermoleophilia bacterium. Taxonomy (GTDB): domain Bacteria; phylum Actinomycetota; class Thermoleophilia; order UBA2241; family UBA2241; genus UBA2241. The sequence continues at coordinate 719 of DATHSP010000362.1, forward strand.
GGACCAACCTGACGCCCTGGGACACGCCCCGCGAGGAGGACGAGCCCAAGCTCAAGGAGCGCCTCCTCGGCATCGTCGCCCAGGCGACGGTCGCGCCGGAGCGCCTGGTGCTCGGCCTGCACGCCCCGCCCTACGACACCAACCTCGACATCGCGCCCAAGATCGACTGGGAGACGCTGACGGTGCAGGGCCAGGACACGGCCCACGTCGGCTCCACGGCCGTCAAGGAGGTGATCAAGGAGGTCCAGCCCATTCTCTCGTTGCACGGCCACATCCACGAGAGCCGCGCCGCCGAGCGCATCGGGCGCACGCTCGCCATCAACCCGGGCAGCTCGTACGTCGAGGGCAGCCTCTCGGGAGTGATCGTGGAGCTCGACGGCAAGAGCAAGCTCAAGCGGTACCGTTTGACCATGGGGTGAACGCGCCGAGGCGCGACACCGGGGGCACGGCACCATGGTGCCGGCAGTAACCATTCGACAGGAGGGTCAACTTATGGCTACAAACGCCGCACCGGAGCAGACGCTCTTCGTGCGCAAGGCCAGCGGCCTGGTCAAGGGGTGGTCCGGCGGGGACGGGTTCCGCTACTCCTTCTTCTCCGTGAACCTGTTCCTCGCCATCTGGTCGTTCGCCTACGCGACCTTCATCCCGGGAGGCAGTCTCTTCTGGGCGATCGTCCTCACCGCCATCTTCATCGTCTTCGAGATCATCGTCTACGCCGGCCTCATCTCGGCGATGCCGAGAGCCGGCGGCGACTACGTGTGGATGACCCGCATCTTCCACAGTTCGGTGGGCTTCGTGATCGCCGCCGTGGGCTGGTGGTTCATCCTCTGGCTCTGGACCCCGATCTACGCCGACATGGGTGTCCAGACCACGATCAAGCCGATCTTCCGCATCCTCGGCCTGCACAGCGCGGCCGACTGGCTCGGTTCCGCCACGGGCATCTTCGTCGCTTCGCTGGTGGTCATCGCCATCTCCTCGACGCTGGTCGCCGTAGGCATGAAGGCGTACGCGAAGTTCCAGAAGTGGGCCATGTGGATCGGCCTCGCCGGCGTGATCGTCTGCGGCGTCCTTCTGCTCGTCACCTCGGGCGACACCTTCAAGGACCGGTTCAACGACGCGGCCGAGAAGTACTACGGCGGCGAGGCGGGCCTGCTCGACCTCACGGTCTACGAGAAGGACGCGAACGGTGTGTTCGTCTACGATGACGACGGCAACCTGGTCGTCGCCGAGGGTCAGTCTCACGCTGGCGCCTTCGACGCCATCGAGGCCGTCGGCGCGGGCACCGAAATGCCGACGTCGACCTTCTCGGGCGGTCTCAGCTGGGCCACCTGGGCTCTCATCCCCCTCATGCTGTTCTGGATGGCGTGGCCGAACTGGGGGGCGACGCTCTACGGCGAGGTGCGGGGCGCCAAGGACTTCCGCAAGAACATCTACCAGATGCTCGGCGGCCTCCTCGTGCCCACCTTCATTGCGCTCGCCTTCCTCGGGCTCATGACGTGGAAGGTCGGTTACCAAGCCTTCATGGGCACGATGGCCGCCTTCTGGTGGGGGATCTCGCCGATCGGCGGTGACTACGTCTCGCCCACGGCGATGATCTCCTGGATCGTGCCCAACGCGGCCGTGCAGGTCATCTTGATCGCCGCCATCTCGCTGCTGCTCTTCGGGTGGTTCGGGACGCTCTTCCTGTCCTCGACGCGCATGATCTTCGCGTCGGCCTTCGACCGGATCCTGCCTGAAGCCGCCGCGCGGGTGACGAGCGGCGGCGTGCCGGTCATCGCCCTCGTGCTGATGACGATCCCGTCGACCATCGTGGCGGCGCTCTACGCCTACACGCCCATCGTGGAGGAGCGCGGGGTCACGATCGTCAAGCTCTTCACCTACGATGCGACGTTCGGCATCGTCATCATGTTCCTCGGCAGCGGGCTCGCCTTCATGGTTATGAAGTGGCGCGCCCGCAGCATCTGGGAGAGCTCCTCGCTGCCGAAGGGGGAGATCGCCGGTATCCCGTGGATGGCCATCATCGCGGCCGTCTACTGCGCCTTCATGATCTTCAACATCTTCATGTACGTGTGGGATCCCGACGGGGTGTACTACATCAACCTGTGGGAGTCAGCCCTCTTCATGGGCGGTCTCTACCTGACCGCTGTCGTGACCTGGATCGTCGCGTGGACGGTCCGCAAGAAGCAGGGCATGGAGCTTGAGGCCGTGGCCAAGGAGATCCCGGTCGAGTAAGCGCCCGACAGCTCGCGCACGTGCCGGCGCCAGGCCGGCTCTCCGCGAGCTCAGGCACGGCCCGGCCCCCGCGGGGGCCGGGCTCAGCGAGAGGCGGCTTCAACGCGGCCGGCAGGCGGCCGCGGGTCGCAGAAGGAGGTCGTGACAGACCATGGCGCAGAAGCCGTTCATCCTCCCGAAGGACATCCCCATCGCCGAGTACCCGGGCCCCGAGGTCTTCCTCAGCGAGGGCAAGCGGCTCGTCGAAGAGGGCGAGAAGCGCGGCATCGTCATGCGGGTCATGGGTCCGCTGGCGCTCCACTACTACTTCCCGGACCAGATCGAGCTCTACGCGCGGCTCGAGCGGCTCGGCGAGCGCTACTTCACCGACATCGACTACGCGGCGTACGGCAAGGGCCGCGGCAAGATGCGCGACTTCATGAAGGAGATGGGCTACGAGTGCGACCAGGAGACGATGGTCATGTCCGGCAAGACCCGGCACATCTACTACGCCGGGGCCGTGCCCATGATCGACGTCTTCTTCGACAAGCTCGACTACTGCCACGAGGTGGACTACGCGGGCCGGCTCGAGAAGGACCCGTGGTCGGTGCCCCTCTCCGACATCCTGCTGCAGAAGCTGCAGATCGTCGAGATCAACGACAAGGACCTCAAGGACATCGAGTACCTCTTCGTGACCGCCGAGCTCGGCAGCGACGACGAACACAAGATCAACATGGACTACATCGCCAAGCGCTTCGCCGACGACTGGGGCTTCTGGTACACGGCGACGCAGCTCAACCTGCCCAAGGTGAAGGAGCACTGCGCGCAGGTCCCGGCGCTGACGCCCGAGATGTGCGCGCGCATCCGGACCCAGGCCGACAAGCTGCTGGCGCGCGTCGATGCCGAACCGAAGAGCAGGGGATGGAACAAGCGCGCCAAGAAGGGCGCCTCGAAGATCTGGTACAACGAGGGCTTCTCCGACTGGTGACGGGTCGCCCGGCGGGGCGTTGACAGGGTAGGACCCGCGCCGCGCGCCGCCGGACCTCATCCGGCGCTCACACCGGCTTCACTGTGCGGTTATGTTCGCGCCTCAGGTTTGACACGCCGCACTGGAACGTTACAATGTGTGCGACTTTGTGATGTTCTGTCGACGCGAACGGAGGCCGACTGATCGTGCCCCCTCAGGGCGTGCCGGACGCTCACGAGATGATCCCGGCGCAGCGCCGCGCGCGCATCTGGGAGCTCCTGCAGGAGCGCCGCGCCGTCCGCGTCTCCTCCCTCAGCGAAGACCTCGGCGTCTCCGAGATGACCATCCGCCGGGACCTCGAGCGCCTCGAGGCCGAGGGCGTGCTCGTGCGCACGCATGGGGGCGCCCTGCTGCGCCGGCGCATGGTCGAGGAGGCCCACTACCTCGACAACGTGTCGGCCAACGCCGAGCAGAAGCGCCGCATCGCGCGGCGGGCGGCGGCGATGATCCAGCCCGGTGAGACCGTGTTCCTGAGCGCCGGCACGACGGCGGCTCAGGTCCTGCGCCATGTCGACCCGGGGCTCGAAGGGCGTGTCATCACGCACAACAGCGGCGCCCTCGCCGAGGCCCAGAACCTCGATCTCGAGGTGATCCTCGTCGGTGGCCGCTACCGGCCGCGCTCCAACGCGGTCGACGGCCCCCTCGGCATCGAGCAGCTCGGCCAGTTCCACGCCGGCCGCATGCTGCTCGGGGTCGACGGTCTCGACCTCGAGGAGGGGCTCACCACCCCGACCGTCGGCATCGCCAGCATGGACCGCGCCATGATCGACCGCACACGCGGCGAAGTCGTCGTCCTCGTCGACCACAGCAAGATCGGCGTCGTCGCCGACGTCGTCATCTGCGGCCTCGACCGGGTCGACGCCGTCATCGTCGACGACGGCATCGACGAAGCCGTCCGCGACGAGCTCACGTCCCTGGGTGTCCAGTGCATCGTGGTGTGAGCAGGTCGCGGGCCACGAGGTGGTCTCACGTTCCCGGGAGGGTGCCGAGGGCGTGAACCCGACCTGCTCCGCGCACTCCGACATCCGTCGAAACGATCCCTAAGGGGGAGAGATGCACGAACGCAACATGCTGGAAGACCTGGTCGCCGTCAGCCCCGGCATGGAGATCTGGTGGGACTCCTCACCGGTCATCCTCGACAACTGGTACAAGATGATGCTCGCCAAGGCCGACCCGGCCGACCACGAGGTCCTCAAGGCCCAGTTCGCGCGCATGTACGACGCCGGCGACCCCATGGGCCAGCTCTTCCGCGGCGTCACCACCAACCCTCCGCTGTCGCTGCAGGCCATCAAGGACGACCCGCCGCGCTGGCAGGCCGAGGCCGACAAGATCCTCGAGGAGCACGACGGCCTCGACACCGAGGGCCTCTTCTGGGAGCTCTACAAGCAGGTCGTCAAGCAGGGCTCCGACATGTTCCTGCCGCTGTTCGAGGCCTCGGGCCACAAGGAGGGCTTCCTCTCGGGCCAGTGCGACCCGCGCAGCGCCTTCGACAAGGACGCGATGCTCGCGCAGGCGGCCGAACTCCACGCCCTCAACCCGAACGTCATGATCAAGGTGCCCGGCACCGCGCAGGGCTACGAGGTCATCGAGGAGCTCACCTCCAAGGGCATCGCCACCAACAACACGCTCACCTTCATCCTGCCGCAGCTCATGGACTGTGCGAAGTCGGTGAGGCGGGGCCTCGAGAAGGCCAAGGCCGACGGCGTGGACCTCTCGAAGTGGCGCTCGGTCATCACCCACATGGAGGCCCGCTACGGCGACCTCGGCGGCCTGCGCGAGTTCGGCAAGGAGAAGGGCATCGAGGTGACCGAGGGCGACGTGCGCCTGGCCGAGCTGGCGATCTTCAAGAAGGCGTACCGCCTGGTCAAGGAGGGCGGCTACCAGAGCAAGATGCTCTCCTGCTCGCTGCGCCTCGGGCCGGTCGTCGACGGCAAGACCAGGATCTGGCACCTCGAGGAGAAGGCCGGCGCCGACATCGTCGTCACCTGCCCGCCGCCGCTCATCGACGAGCTCATCAACTTCCCCGACCCCGGGGCCATCACGTTCGCGGCCGACCGCATCTCCGTCGACCCGCCCAAGGACGTCATGGACAAGCTCATGCGGATCCCCTACTTCGAGCGCGCCTACGAAGTGGACGGCTACACGCGTGACGAGTACAACACCCATCCCGCGCTCGTGAAGACTGCGGAGGCCTTCTCCAAGGCCACCAACGAGATGGTCGAGTTCGCGGGCAGCTGCCTCGCCCACGCCTGACCGCGGCCGAGACGGCCACTGCCGAGAAAGGACAGCGACAATGACCGACATCAGAGAGAAGATCGTCCCCTGGGTGTTCACGGCGCCCGAGTACAACACGGCGATCCTCGACAAGGCCTGGGCGCACCCGGAGCTGGGGCGCATGATGCTGAACGAGAACCCGATCCCGCCGTCGGACGCGGTGGTCGAGGCGATCGTCGAGATGGCCAAGAAGGGCAACCGGTATCCCGACCGCGCCTACAGGTTGCGCACCAAGCTCGGCGAGCTGCACGGCGTGGCGGCGGAGAACATCGCCCTCGCGAACGGCTCCTCGGAGACCATCGACGCGATGATGCGCCTCTTCCTGCAGCCCGGCGACGAGTTCCTCTGCTCCAACCCGACCTTCGAGATGTTCCCGTCGCGCGCCGGCCTCTGCGGCGCGACGACGGTGCAGGTGCCGCTGCGTGACGAGGACCTGCAGTACGACGTCGAGGGGATGCTGGCGGCGGTCAACGAGAAGACCAAGCTCATCCTCATCATCAACCCGAACAACCCGACGGGTATCTTCATCGACGACGCCGACCTCACGAGGTTCTGCGAGCTCGGCATCCCGCTCTGCATCGACGAGGCCTACCTCGACTACCACCCGCAGGTCGAGGCCAAGGTCGACTTCGTGAAGAAGTACCCGCACGTCTTCCTCTCGCACACGTTCTCGAAGGCCTTCGGCCTGGCCGGCGTGCGCTTCGGCTACGTGGTGGGCTCGCCCGACGTCGTCGAGGCGTTCAACCTCATGTACCTGCCCTGGAACCTCAGCCTCATGGCCATCGCCGCCGCCGAGGCGATCCTCGACACCGGCGAGGTCAAGGAGAAGGTCACGTACAACAACGAGTGGATGGACACCTTCGCGAACGAGCTCCGGGCGGTCGGCCTCACGCCCTTCGAGGCGCACGGCAACTACATGCTGGTCGACGCCTCCGTGACCGGCAAGTCGAGCGTCGAGATCGTGCAAGCCGCCAACGACATGGAGCAGGTCATCATCAAGACCATCAAGCCGATCAACGGCAAGGACGGCTACTTCCGCGTCACGCCGGGCACGGTCGACGAGAACGAGCGTTTCGTGCGCTTCGTGCGCGCCTACTTCGGCGGCTGAGCGTGCGCGTGGCATGACATGAGTCCCGCCCTCGCCCAGCGCCCGGTGTCCGCCGGGCGCGGCGCGAGGTACGTTGTTCGGCCGCGGACGCCGCCGCCCTCCCGTCGTCACGAGGGAGGGCGGCGGCAGGCCACCCGGCCGGCGGCGATCACGACCGGCAGGGGCAGGCCCGGGGGTCATCACGCGGGCCTGCCGTCAGCGCGAACGAAAGGACGCACGTGAGCCCGGAGGAGAGCACCACCCTCGAGGACCGTCGCGGCGACGGCGGAGCGCTCGAGGAGCGCTGCATCGACACCATCCGCTTTCTCGCCGTGGACGGCGTGCAGAAGGCGAAGTCCGGTCACCCGGGCCTGCCCATGGGGGCCGCGGCGGTGGCGCACACGCTCTTCACGCGCCACCTGCGCTTCGACCCGTCCGACCCGGCATGGCCGGACCGCGACCGTTTCGTCCTCTCGGCCGGCCACGGCAGCATGCTCCTGTATTCACTCCTCCACCTCACCGGGTACGACCTGAGCCTCGACGATCTGCGCGCCTTCCGCCAGTGGGGCAGCAAGACGCCGGGTCACCCCGAGTACGCGCACACCGCCGGCGTCGAGACGACGACCGGCCCGCTCGGTCAGGGTTTCGCCAACGCCGTCGGCATGGCCGTCGCCGAGCGCTTCCTCGGCGCGACGTTCAACGGCGACGGCCCCGACGTCGTCGACCACTTCACCTACGTGCTCTCCGGTGACGGCTGCATGATGGAGGGCATCACGAGTGAAGCGGCCTCGTTCGCCGGCCACCAGAAGCTCGGCAAGCTCATCGTCCTCTACGACGACAACCACATCACCATCGACGGCTCCACCGACCTCGCCTTCACCGAGGACGTCTGCGCGCGCTTCGCGGCCTACGGCTGGCACGTGCAGAAGGTCGCCGACGGCAACGACGTCGACGCCGTCGACGTCGCCATCGCCGCAGCCAAGGCCGAGACCGGCATGCCGTCGCTCATCGCCGTGCGCACGCACATCGGGTTCGGCTCGCCGCACAAGCAGGACTCGGCCGGCGCCCACGGCGCCCCGCTGGGCCCCGAAGAGGTCAAGCTGACCAAGGAGAATCGCGGCTGGCCGCTCGAGCCGGAGTTCCTCGTGCCCGACGAGGTGAGGGCGTTCTACGAGGCGGCCGCCGAGCGCGGCAAGGCCGCCCACGCCGCCTGGCGCGAGCGCCACGCGGCGTGGAGCGCGGCGGATGCCGCGCGCTCGTCGAGCTGGGACGCCGCCTGGAGCGGCGAGCTCCCCGAGGGCTGGGACGCCGACCTGCCCACCTTCGACCCCGCCGACGGCGCCGTGGCGACGCGGGCCGCGTCGGGCAAGGCGATCAACGCCCTCGCTCCGCACCTGCCCACGCTCATGGGCGGGTCGGCGGACCTCGCGCCCTCGAACAACACCGTGATCAAGGACGCGCCCGCCCAGCAGGCGGCCACGCCCGAGGGGCGCAACGTCCACTTCGGCGTGCGCGAACACGCCATGGCCGCCATCGGCAGCGGGCTCGCGCTGCACGGCGGCGTGCGCCCCTACGTGGCCACCTTCTTCGTCTTCGTCGACTACATGCGGCCGGCGATGCGCCTCGCCGCGCTCATGGGGGCGCCCGTCACCTACGTGCTGACCCATGACAGCATCGGCGTCGGCGAGGACGGCCCGACCCACCAGCCGGTCGAGCACCTGGCGATCCTGCGGGCCACGCCGAACTGGGTCGAGCTGCGCCCGGCCGACGCCAACGAGACGATCGAGGCGTGGAAGGTCGCCCTGCAGCACCGCGACGGGCCGGTCGGCCTCATGCTGACGCGCCAGAACCTGCCGACGATCGACCGCGGCACGTACGGGCCGGCCGCCGGCGTCGCCAGGGGTGCCTACGTGCTGGCCGACGCGGCCGGCGACGAGGCGCCCGAGCTGATCCTCCTTGCCAGCGGAAGCGAGGTCGCGCTCGCGCTCGAGGCGCACGAGCGTCTCGCCGCCGAGGGCGTGCGCTCGCGGGTCGTCAATCTGGCCTCCTGGCAGCTCTTCGGGCGCCAGGACGCGGCTTATCGCGAGAGCGTCCTGCCGGCCACGTGCCGCCGCCGTCTGGCCGTCGAGGCCGGCGTCAGCCTCGGCTGGGAGCGCTGGGTCGGCGACGAGGGCGAGATCATCGGCCTCGACCGCTACGGCGCCTCGGCCCCGGCCGGGACCCTCTTCGAGCAGTTCGGCTTCACCGCCGACAACGTCTACGCGCGTGCCAAGGCGGTGCTGAACCGCTAGATTCCGAGCTGTCCGGTACGGACGGCCGTCAACGAGTGACACAGCGGAGGTCACCGAGGATGAAGATACTGACCAGGATGGGCGACGCCTCGAACGTCGAACTCACCCCGGACGAGCTGCGCACCGAGTTCGTCACGGGGTCCGAGGCCGCCGCGGTCAAGGCCAAGATCCCGACGCTGACCGAGAACGAGGTCGACTTCCTCGTCGACATGTTCTCGGCCCCGACGCGACTCTGGGGCGTGCAGCGCGGCAACGAGGTCGTGATGACCAAGGACGGCTGCGTCAACGCTCTCAACTCCTCGCGGATGTCGAGCGGCGTCGTCGCGCCGGTCAACCGTGAGGTGGGCGTGCGCCTCTTCGAGTCGATGCTCGGCTTCGACTCGATGGAGGTCTCGCACAACGACTACTCGGTGAAGCCGCAGCGCTTCCTCAAGGCGCTCGAGCAGCTGCACATGGAGATCCTCCAGGAGGTGACGATCTTCCCGCTGCTCTACGGCTTCATGCCCAACCTCGGGCTCTACTACCGGCCCGACGGCTCGTTCGAGAACCCCTCCGACCTGCTCCCGCTGGGCAAGATCGACGAGGCGCGGCGCACCCAGGAGGAGGCCCTCGAGGCCTGCCTCGAGGACTGCATCGAGATGAGCGACTGCATGGTCGCGATGGGCGCCGACGGCATCGACTACGACACCGTCGCCTCGACCGGCGACGCCGAGTTCCTCGCCGTGCTCAGGACGACCGAACACGTCGCCAAGGAGACCGGCCTGCCGGTCGAGATCGGCATGTCGTCGGAGATGGTGCTCGGCTTCCACGGCCAGCTCGAGTACAACGGCGTCCGGCTCGCCGGGCTCTGGCCGCACCAGCAGCTCGAGCTCTGCGAGCAGGCGGGCTGCGCGATCTTCGGCCCCGTGTGCAACACCAACACCAAGAAGACGGTGCCCTGGAACCTCGCCCGCGCCCTGACCTTCGTGAAGGCCTGCACCGAGATCGCCAAGATCCCCGTGCACCCCAACGTCGGCATGGGCGTCGGCGGCGTCCCGATGTTCGAGACGCCGGCGGTCGACGTCGTGACGCGCTGCAGCGCGGCGATGATCGAGATCGGCAAGGCCGACGGGTTGTAGGTGGGCACGGGCGACCCTGCCGGCATGCACCTGGCGCATCTGCTGGCCTCGTCGATGGGTGGCATCCGGGCCGCGGGAGATCTCGTGGCGAGGATGCAGCTCAGCAAGAAGATGAGGATCGACGACGCCAAGAAGTACGTGGCCGACAAGCTCCACGTGACGCCGCTGGACCTGTCCGATCCGACGCTGATGAGAGGTCTCAGGGAAGAGCTCGACATCGGCACGATCACGGGTGTCCCGGGCATCGCGAAGGGCATGGCCGCCAAGGTGCGCATCGCCGAGCTCCTCGACATCGAGATCAACAGCGTCGAGCAGTTCAAGAAGAAGACCGGTCTGGTCGCGGGCGAGAAGCAGTTCCACTGACCGGCCCCCAGTGCCCCTCGGCGCGCGGAAGGCGGCGGGGGCGATGACATCGCCCCCGCCGCCGTCATCCGCGCGGCCCCGCCGCGAGCCGGCGGGGTCGCCGCGGCGGGACGTCGTGATGATCGACTTCGACGGCGTCGTCGTCGACTCCCTCGAGGCGTTCGCCGCCGCCCTGACCGTGGTATGCGAAGAGCAGGGCATCGGGGTGGTCCGCTCGGTCGACGATGTGGTCGACCTCCTGAACGGCAACGTCTTCGAGGGCTTCCGTGCCGCCGGCGTCGACGAGCGGGGCGCCGTCCAGGCGATGACGGCGGCGATACGGACGCTCGAGCGCGACCTCGCCAGACTCAGACCCTTCCCGGGCGTCGCCGACGCCCTGGCGCGGCTCGGCGAGCGGTTCGACGTGGTGGTCGTCACCTCGAACAGCGAGCGCCTCGTCCACAGCTTCCTCGCGGAGCACGGCATCACGGGCGTGGCCGCCGTCGCCGGCGTCGAGAGCGGCTTGAGCAAGATCGAGAAGATCGCCGCGGTCGCCCGGCGCTACCCGGGACAGCGGGTCTTCCCGTTCGTCGCCGACACGGCGGGCGACATGCGCGAGGCGCGTGAGGCCGGGGTCACGCCGATCGGCGTCGGCTGGGGCTGGCACGACGCGGAACGCCTGAGGGAGGCCGGCGCCACCCAGGTCGTCGCCTCGCCGGAGGAGCTCCTGGAGCTCCTCGAGTCGCCGCGCCGCGACGGCTGAGCCCTGCGGGACGACCTTCGGCCGTCGTCACGGCGCCGCCCACGAGGTGTGATCGCGACGCCCCCGGCCGGTGTCCGCGGTCCGCGACCCTCATCGCCGCGACACCGGGGACGGACGCGGCGCCGGCCGCCGGCCGCGCGGGCCTCAGCGGCGGCGCAGGGAGCGGAAGTGCTCCAGCTCACCGGGATGTGGCACGACCTCGACCGCGTCGTCCGGCGCGGGAGGCGGAGACGTCGTCCCTCGCAGGGCATAGCGCCCGTGACCCACCTCCTCGATGATCGGCGAGTAGGACACGCGGTTGTTGAAGCTCGACGCCGACATGCCGCTCGACAGGCACAGGCGCTCGAGCTCGCGCCGCTCGACCGGTGCTCGCCGCCCGGCGAGGATGCGCGCGAAGGTGAGCTCCGTCGTCTCGAGCACGGTCGCCACGTCGAGCGGCTCGAGCGAGCGCACCAGCCGCCCGTCGACGGCGACCCCCGGGATCCGCTGGCAGAGTTCGGCGAGTACGTACTCGGGCCTCACGAAGTCGCGCATGCGCTCGTCGCGGCGGATGCCGGCGTGCAGATCACCGATGTCGAGCTCGCCGGCCACGCTGAGCACCTTGAGGACGCGGGCGACGACCGCGTTCTTGGCCACGGAGGGGAGGAAGAACCACCCCGTGCGGCGGTCCAGCCAGAGGAAGTCGCGGGGCTCGCTGACGACAGCCTGGACGAGGTCGTCGTCGACCCACGCTCCGAGTGCGGCGGCGACGCGGCCGGTCACGTCCGCGACCCGCGCCGCCCCCGTGCGCCTGACGACGCCCCGCGCGGTCTCGGCGATGGTGGCGATGAGGTGTCGCGTGTCGAGGCCGGGATCGTCCGGGTAGGGCAGGACGACCTCGATGCCCTTCACGGACGCGAGCGTGAACGTGACGTCACGCCCCAGCGTGCGAGCCGCGTGCTCGAGGCCGGCCGGGTGGAACGGGCGGGCGGCGATGCGCTGGTCGGCGAGGCGCCGTGCCAGCGCGCTCCCGGTCGTCGGGGCGGCTTCGGCGGCGGCGAGGAGCGCCTCGTCGAGGCGTGCCGCCGTCGGGGCCGGGGGGCGCGCGTCCGTCGGCCCGTCACCTGTCGTCGGCCCGAGGGTGGCGCGCAGGCGCGCCTCGACCCGCCGGCAGAGCTGGCGCACGCGCTCGCGGCTGAGGCCGCCGGCCTCGCGGCCGGCGGCCTCGAGTGTCGCGCCGCCGCGGCCGTCCCATCCCCAGTGACGCACGGCGATGCCGGCGTCGCGCTCGGGGGCGACCGACTGGGCGAGGCGCAGGAGCTCCTGCTCGAGCGTGGGCAGGGGAGAGGGCATCGGGGCGTCTCCACGGGTCGCGCGGACGTGAGGCGCGTGTCGCACCTCCGGCGATGATACTACAGCCTCGGCGGCGCCGCGGCCCGCCTCGGCGCCGACGCCTCCGGGCTTCACAAGCCGGCTGCGTCGACTATGATGCGGGGGAAGGCACATCCGGGGGGCGACGTTGACCGACGACAAGGGCAAGAAGAAGGCGAAGGACGCTGCTGACGCGGCGCCGGGCGACGGCGGGCCGGGCGCGTCGCACGCCGACAAGGCGACTGCGCCCAAGAAGCTCGACCGCGAGGCCTACGAGCACGAGCTCGAGAGGCTGCAGGTCGAGCTCGTGAAGATGCAGGAGTGGGTCAAGAAGGAAGGCCGCCGGGTGGCGGTCGTCTTCGAGGGCCGCGACGCCGCCGGCAAGGGCGGCACGATCAAGCGCATCACCGAGCACCTCAACCCCCGCGTCGTGCGCATCGCCGCGCTGGCGTCGCCCAGCGACCGGGAGAAGACGGAGTGGTACTTCCAGCGCTACGTGGCCGAGCTGCCGGCGGCCGGCGAGGTCGTGCTCTTCGACCGCAGCTGGTACAACCGCGCCGGCGTCGAGCGGGTGATGGGCTTCGCCACCGAGGACCAGGTCTGGGAGTTCTTCCGTACCTGCCCCGAGTTCGAGCGCATGCTGATACGCGACGGTCTCACGCTGCTCAAGTACTGGTTCAGCGTGAGCGACGAGGAGCAGGAGCACCGCTTCCAGCAGCGGCTGAAGTCACCCCTGAAGATCTGGAAGCTCAGCCCGATGGACCTCGAGAGTCGCATGCGCTGGGTCGAGTACTCGAAGGCCAAGGACGACATGTTCTCCTACACGGACACGAAGGACTCGCCGTGGTGGGTCGTGAACGCCGACGACAAGCGCCGCGCCCGCCTCAACATGATCCACCACCTGCTCAGCATGATCCCGTACGAGGACGTGGTGCCGCACGAGATGGATCTGCCGCCGCGGCCGCCCGACAAGGGCTACGTGCGGCCGCCGATCGAGTCACAGACCTTCATCCCCGAGGTGTACTGACGCTCACTGACCTTCGCGGCCCGACGGGCGCTCAATTGCGCCACGGACCGCGCAGCTCGCGCTCGGCGAGGAGGCCGGCGAGGATGCCGGCGACGCGATACGTGAGCGCGCCGGCCGCGCCGTCGTCGGGGTCTGGAAGGTAGCGGGTGACGAGCTCGTCGAGAGCCTCGGCGGTCGCCGGGCGCGTGTGGCCGGGCAGCAGCTCGGGAGCCCTGACGACCCACGCGAGCTCGCCGTCGATGTGCACCGTCACGCACCGCTGCGCCATACCGGACCTCCTTGCCGTGAGCCTCGCCGCAGGCGACGGGCGCCCGCTTGAAGTCGACGCCGCCGCCGGGCGGGAGGACGGGTCTGCAGCGACCGGCTCCTGAGCGTCGCGGCGAGCGGCTGCACGCTCGGGCCGGCGACGGCGTCGTCCGTCAAGGTAGCACGGCAGGCGGACAGATGTTCGGTCCGCACGCGCGCGGCGCGATCGCCGGGTCCGGCGCGCGGACGATCCGAGTCTGGGCCGGGCGGGCGATCCGAGTGTGGAGCGAGCCGCCGGTCCGAGCCCGTGACGGGCCGATGATGCGGGTCCGCCGCGCGCTGCCGGGGACCGATCGGGGCTCGAGTGGACAAAGGGGGAGGCGGCGGGCCGGTGATCGACGCCGCCGCCTCAAGGGGGTACCGAGCGAGAGTTTCGACGTCGCCGGCGACGTTCCTTCATGCCATCGTGATCCGCGGCCGGGGGCCGATCTGAGTGTCCAGGGGGCGCACCGGCGAGCGACACGGGCCTCGTGGCGCAGAGGCGCTTCGAGCGGCGTGGCGGTCGGGCGGCTTGGCGGTCGGGCGGCCTGGACGGCGCGCCGCCGCCCCGGTGGGGCTCACTCCTCCCGCAGAGGCACCACGAGCACCGGTACGGGGCTGCGGTGCAGGATGCGGTAGGCCGTGGAGCCCATGATGGCCCCGGAGAGGGCGCCCTCGCCGTGCGAGCCGATGACGATCATGTCGGCGGAGAAGTCCTCGACGGCCTGCAGGAGCGCCGGGACGGCGCCGCCCGGGCTGACGGCGGTCTCCACGGCGATGCCGGCCTCCTCCAGCTCCGCTCTCGCCTCGTCGACGTGCCGGCGGCCGGCCTCCTCCACCGCCTGCACCTGTGCCTCGAGCTCGCCGGCCATCATCAGCGTCGAGCTGGTCATGCCCGGCGGGACGAAGCCCATGAAGATGTCGTAGCCCTGCACGACGACGACCCGTGCGTCGGGCAGTTGACGCAGGAGTCCGGCCACCGTCGTGAGGGCCCGCTTCGAGCAGTCCGATCCGTCGTATCCCAGGACGATGGTGAGACCCATTGCTCCCCCTTCACGTCGGTGTCTGCGTGTGCTGCTGTTCTGCTCGCACGCGGGGGTGACGAAACGGTCGGGCAGGATGCCCAAGGGAGGTGCCGGGAGGGGACCGACGGCGCGCGCCGGCACTCGTGGCGGCCGGCGCGCCGGCCGCCACGAGTGCCGGTCAGTAGACCACGAGCCTGTTGTAGCCCACCACGCTCTGGGTGTTGCCGGCCGGATCGGTCGCGTACACGTAGAAGCGGTAGGTGCCCTTCGCCAGGCCGCACTTCCAGCGGTACCCGAGCAGCACGTTGACCTTCTTGCTGCCGAGCAGGAACTTCTTGACCACGCTGCCGTCCAGCTTCTTGACCTTGATCGTCACCTTGGCGGTGCCGGCATTGGGCAGGGGGTCTTTGACCTTGTACTTGAGCGTCACGTAGTCGTAGCGCTTCACGGTGGCCTTGTAGGGCGCCGCGGTGACCGGGCGCTGGGTGTCGATGCGCGCCTCCGCCGTGTGGAACGACTCGACGTTGCCGAGCGTGTCCACGGAACGATAGTCGACCCAGTGATAGCCGTCGTTGGTCGCGTCGAGCGGCGCCTCGACGACGGCCTCGGCGCCGTCCTGCCAGTCGCCGCCGTCCAGGCGGTACTCCGTCCGCTCGACGCCGGACGCGTCGCTCGCCGTCAGGCCGATCGGCACGGGCACGTTGAACCAGCGGTCGAGGACGGGGGTCGCCTCGGTGTGCGGCGGGAGCAGATCGTCGGCGCCGCTGCCGGGCCAGAGGCGAAGCGCCGTGCCGCCGAGCCCGGCGGCCCAGCCGTAGCCCTCCGACTGCATCGTCACGCCGCGCAGCGCAGGCGGGGTCCAGCCGAGCTCCTGCAGCACCCACGTCACGCCGCCGTCGACCGTCTTGAGGACGACGCCGCCGTCGCCGACGATCCAGCCCAATTCGGCGCCGACGAACTCGACGTCCCAGAGGTGGGCGGCCGTGGGTACGCCGACGCGCTCCCACGTGGCGCCGCCGTCGAGCGTGCGCAGGACGGTGCCGTTGCGGCCGATGGCCCAGCCCCACTGCGAGCTGAGGAAGGCGACCGCCTCGAGGTGCTCGGTCGTGCCCGACGTCTGGCGACGCCATGAACCGCCGGCGTTCGTCGTGGCGAAGATCTGACCGCCCTGGCCGACGGCCCAGCCGCGCTGCGGGCTGATGAAGTCGACGTCGCGCAGCCAGATGGCGTCGGCCAGCCCGGAGGTCTGGTGCTTCCACGTGGCGCCGCCGTCCGCGGTGCGGAAGATCCCCTCGCGACCGGCCGCCGCGGCACGGGTGGCGTCGACGACGTCGACGCCGTTCAGGGCCAGCGACGCGCCCGAGGACAGCTTGACCCAGGTGGCGCCGGCGTCTCTGGTGCGGAGGATGCGCCCGCTGAGGCCGACGGCGTACCCGAAGGAACCGTCGAGGAAGTCGACGCCGCGCAGGTCGTTGAGGACGCCCGTCTTCTGCTTCGCCCACGTGGCGCCGCCGTCGGCGGTCACCACGATCGTGCCGTCGTCGCCGGCGGCCCACGCCCGCGGCTCGCCGGACCCGGCGACGTCCCAGAGCGCGAGCGTCGTGCCCGTCAGTTGCGCCAGCCACCCGCCTTGCTCGACCGGCGTCCCGTAGATCGTGAACACGCCGTCCGACTCGTCGGCGCCGGTCGCCGTCGTCACGCGCACCTTGGCGAGCGGCGTGGAGTCGGCCGCCACGACCCAGGGGTGACTGCCGTCGTTGGCCGTGCCGTCGGCGATCGTCACCGGGTAGGTCGAGCCGCCGTCGAGGCTGAGCTCGATCGTCGCCGTGCCGCTGCCCCCGCCCGACCAGGTGATCGTCTGGGGCGAACCGATCGGCCAGCTCTCGCCGCCGTTCGGGGCCGTCACCGCGGGCGGCATGGGACCAGCTCCGCGGGTGTAGGCCTTGAGGCAGACGTTCCCCTCGGGTTCGAAGGTGGTGAAGTCGGTCCAGGTCGCGCCGTCGCTCGAGTAGAAGCTCTGCCCCGCCGAGGCCGTCGCCTTGCTCGAGTATTTCAGCAGCGGGATCTCGACCACGATCGGCGCCACCCACGAGCCGTCGAAGAACGGCACGGTGAGCTTGACCGCGACGACGAACGGCTGCCCCGCGGTCAGGGCCATGGGCGTGCCCAGCTGGATGGTGTGATAGCCGAAGTCGCTCAGCGTGCCGCTCGCCCTGAGCTGCTTGGTGGCGAACGAGGCGCCGGCGTAGACCTGGTACGTCGCATCCGGTGCCGGCGAGTAGAAGCCGACCGCGGCGAGCTGCTCGTCGGCGGCGGCGGTGAACTGGTTGGCGAACCAGGCCGTCTCGACGCCCGGGAAGCCGACCGACGACACGAAGCCGAGGGGGTCGTACTGGTAGACGCGGGCGTAGTTGTCGGTCGGCTGTGCCTGGTCGAAGACGGCGTTCGTCGCGTAGCCGAACTCGGCGTCGTAGTAGGAGACGTAGAAGTACCCAGCGCCGTCCCAGTCGCCGTAGATGTCGTCGCCCCAGGTGGAGCCCCAGCTGTTGCGCACGATGAAGGCGCCGTCGCCGGGAGGCGGGACCGCGAAGTTGCTCCGGCTGTAGCCGTCGTCCCAGCCGACGAGGGTGACGCCGTGGTTGGCCTCGGCGGTGCCGCTGTAGTAGTAGCCGCCCGTGGCCGTGTTCAGGGACCCGGCCATCCAGTACATGCTGGTGGTGACGGCGCCGTACGTCGTGAGCGCGTACTTGAGGTCGTCGTTCGCCGTCGCGCCGGCGCGCGGCGGCAACATCACCACGCGCTGCACGTGCTTCTGCGCGGTCAGCGTGGAGGGATCGGGGTGCACGCCGTCGGCGTAGGCGTCCTGCGCCTCGGTGAACGGCCCGCGCCAGCGCAGGAGGTAGGCGGCGGCCATCAGAGGGTTGCCGCCCTCGTCCCACCTCCAGTCGAAGCCGTGGAACCAGGCCATGTTGTCCTCGGAGAAGTCCCACACCTCACCGGGCATGAGGCTGGATTCGAGGGAGCCGTAGGCGGCGAACGCCCAGCAGGTGCCGTAGATGCCCTGGTCCTTCACCGGCGTCAGCCTGCCCAGCGTGCGCAGGTCGAATGAAGTCGGGTAGGTCAGCAATTCGGGGCTGATCTGCGCGCCCTGCAGCTCGGTGAAGTCGACCGGACCGCTGCGGAGGCCGGTACCGTGGCCGCCGGCGCTCGCCGGCGGCGGCCCGAGGACGGCGGTCGCCGACGGGTCGGCAGTGAGCTCGAGCGTGGCCGCCGAGCTCGGCATCGCGACGGTAGCCAGGAGGGCGAGCGCAGCGAGGGTCAGGGCCAAGGCCACGAAGACGGGACGGAGGAAGACGCGTCGTCCGCCGCGCGGACACAGCACTGGCACCGACATGGGACCCCCTCCGGCATGCTGCCCGCGGGCGGGCGGCGACGTTGAGTGCACTGGGACTGACTTTACGGAGTATGCTACTCCTGCATCGGCAGGATGGCGAGCAGACTACACGTTCGCAGGCCTGCGCGCGTCACCCCGACGGACGACGTCGCGACGCCGTCGCGGTCCCCTCGCCGGTGCGCGTCAGACGGTGGGGCAGGGGAGCGCCGCCCCCCGTTGAAGACCAGAGGGCCGGCCGTCGCGGGGCCGGTGTCGCCCAGGCAGGCGAAGCCGCGGGCTGGACAGCGGCCGCAAACCGGGGCACCATGAAGGAGACGGTCGGCGACCCCCGCTCACATATGACCTCCTATCCTCACACCTCCACAGCGCACGAGTCCGGTGTCACGGCCTCCGGGGGCTCGGCGGCCCGGGCGGCCGGTCGCCGCGGCCGGTCGCCGCGCGTCGCGCCGACGCGCACGGCCGCCGCCCTGCTCACGGCCCTCGTGCTCGCCTGCTGCGCCCTTGTCCTGTGGCCCGCGCCGGCGGCGCGGGCCACCGAAGCGACGACCTTCAATATCGGCGGCCGGGGCTGGGGTCACGGCATCGGCATGAGCCAGTACGGCGCCTACGGTTACGCCAAGGCGGGATGGGGCTACAAGCGCATCCTCGAGCACTACTACACCGGCGTGAAGTTCGGCACGACCCGTAACCGCACGGTGCGCGTGCTGCTGTGCAGCGGACAGGCCGACGCGAGGGTGACGTCGGCCGCCGCCTACAAGGTCACCGACGGCACGACGACCAGGACGATCGCCGGCGGCACGCTGGCGACGGTCACCTGGACGGGGACGGCCTACCGCGTGACGGCGGGCAGCTCGTCGTGGGTCTTCGCGACGGCGGTCACGTTCCAGCCCGGCACGGCGAAGCTTCGTCTGTACAACCGCAACGCCAACGGGTGGCCGTACGACGACGGCGGTGCCCGCTACCGCGGCTCGCTGCGCGTCGTGCGCTCGAACTCCGCCTTCCTCGTCGTGAATCACGTGCTGCTCGAGGGCTACCTGCGCGGCGTGGTGCCGCGCGAGATGCCGTCGTCGTGGCCGCAGCGGGCGCTCCGTGCGCAGGCGTGCGCCGCGCGTTCGTACGCCGTGCGCGGCATCAAGGACCTCGGCGCCTACGACCTGTACTGCACGGCGGCGAGCCAGGTCTACAACGGCTACGACGGGGAGACGGCGGCGACGAACCTCGCCGTCTCGGTCACCGCCGGGGTCGTGCCGACCTACAACGGCACGCCCATCGTGGCCTACTTCTCCTCCACGTCCGGCGGCCACACCGAGAACATCGAGAACGTCTGGGGCGGCAGCCCGGTCGCGTACCTCAAGGGCGTGAAGGACCCCTACGACTACTACTCGCCCTACCACATCTGGGCGGACGCTCCTTATCGCTGGTCGACCGCCACGATGACGACCAAGCTCGGCTCGCTCGTCCAGGGTACGCTGCGCACGGTCATCATCGCCGAGAAGGGTGTCTCCCCGCGCGTGAAGCTCGCCTACGTGCTGGGCACTGACGGCACGACCGCGCACATCGCGTCCGCCGCCTCCGGATGGACCCTGCGCAACAAGCTCGGTCTGCGCGACTCCTGGTTCTGGCTGCGCACGATGAGCATGTCGCCGGCGGCTGCCGACGGGGTCAGGATCACCTACGGCGACCGCATCCTGCTCGCGGGCCGCAGTTACCCCACGATCGGCGCCGACAAGCGCGTCACGCTGCGCTACTACCGCGACGACGTGTGGAAGACGACGCTGGTGCCGACCGACCGCACGCTGCGCAAGACCTTCAACTTCGTCTACGACGGGGTCACGAGGAGCGGCACCTGCGTCGACTACTCGTTCCTCGGCAAGCCCGGCCGCACGACGGTCTACCAGTTCGCCTTCGGGCAGTCGCTCTCGCCGAAGACCACGATCGAGGTGCGACCGCTGGTGACGGCCGCGCACTCGCCGGCGACCCCCGTGGCGGGGGCGACGGTGACCTTCTCGGGCTCAGTGCAGCCCCTGACCAGGGTGGGGAGCGTCATCCGCCTCCAGCGGTACGACGACGTCGCCGGAGCCTGGGTCACGCTCGTCGAGTCGACGATCGGTGCCGAGGGGCTCTACGCGATGGACTGGACGGCGGCGGCCGGCACGCACCAGTTCCGCGTCACGGTGCCGGCCGGCGACCAGATGGTCTTCGGCGTCAGCCCGACGCTGACCGTCGTCGTCGAGTAGCCGGGGAGCGAGAGCGGCCGCTCGTCACGCGAGAAACGGCGCCCCGGCCCTCGAGGAGGGCCGGGGCGCCGTTTCAGTGCGGTCGCTCATTGCGCAGGGCGGTCAGTAGATGCGTCGCCCGAAGTCGGCCGTGAAGTACCGCCAGGTGTACGTCGAGTTCCAGCGGATCCCGACGCCGATGTCGCGGAAGGACGCGGTCAGGATCACCGCCCGGTGTGCGTCGGACCCCATCCAGAGGCAGACCATGCCCTCGGGGGTCGTCCAGACGGTGCCCTTGTACCCGCGGCCCACGTTCTCGCCGATCTTGTAGTACGTGCAATCGGTCGTCGTGTACCCGAAAGCGCGGAGCCGCTGACCCGTGTACCAGCCGTTGGACGAGCGGTGGGTCACGAGGTTGCGCTTGGCCATGTCGGGCGAGTGGTACCTGGCGGCCGCCGTGAGCTTGCCGTTGAACTTCACGGGGACGAGCCCGCGCTTCGTCCTCTCGGCGTTCACGGCGGCGATCACCCTCGCCTCACCGAGCGTGGGCGTGAGCGCCTGCGCCACAGCGGGCGACAGCACCAGCCCGAAGGTGAGTGAGAGCAGCAGCATGGTGAGGGCCTTCTTCATGGGCGCCTCCCTGGGGTCGTTCGTCGCGACGAAGCACGCCACGACCGTCCGGCGGTGTCCATGGAAAGGCTGCACGGATGTGGAACAGCCCCCCCGACTGTTGCGCGCAAGCTTAAGTAGTCAGATTCGGCAACGCAACCCCCAGGCCTGCCCGTGGTCACGGCCGCTGGGACCGACCGCCGGCAGGTTCGTTCGAACGTGAGGGATGCGTTGTCCATCACAGAGTCCATCGGTCGGCGGGCGGTGCCGCTTGATGCTCGTTGCCCGCCTGGATTACGCCTGAGGCTGGGGGCGGCTGCGACGGGTGCGGCGCCTGGTCGCCTGCGAACGGTCCGCCGAGCCGGGAAGCGGGAGCGCCCGGTGTCAGGGCCTACGCCCGCAGCGGCGCTGTGCGCGGCTCGACGTCGGCGTCCTCGAACCGCGGCCACACCTCGCAGAACGCCGCGACCACGCCGGGGTCGAACTGGCCGCCGGCGTTGCGGCGCAGCTCTTCGAGGGCCCACTGCTCGGGCATGGCCTTGCGGTAGGGCCGCTCGGAGGTCATGGCGTGGAACGCGTCGCACACGAAGACGATGCGAGCGAGCCGGGGGATCTCGTCGCCGACGAGTCCGTCCGGGTAGCCGGTCCCGTCGAAGCGCTCGTGCGCGGCGCGGATCACGCGGGCGATCGGCGCCAGGTACTCGATGCGCGAGATGATGCGCTCGCCGATGACCGTGTGCTCGGCCATCACCCTGAACTCCTCGTCGGTCAGCTTCTCGGGCTTGTTGAGGATGCTGCCGGGGATGCCGATCTTGCCGATGTCGTGCAGGACGCTGGCGTACTGCAGGTCGCGCAACTCGGACTCACCGAGACCCAGGCGGCGCCCCACGGAGACGGCCATCTTCGCCAGCATCTGGGCGTGGTCCGCCGTGTAGTGGTCCTTGGCCTCCATAGCCGCGGCCAGGGCCGTGACCGTCTCCAGGTAGGTGGTCTCGAGACGGGCGAAGTTGGCGGCGTTCTCGAGGGCGACGGCGGCCTGGTTGATGAGGATCTGCACGAGCTGGATCTCGTCCTCGCTGATGTGCCGCGACAGCGCGCAGCGAACGTCGAGGTAGCCCTCGGCGCGGTGCTGCAGGATCAGCGGGACGACGAGCCGGCGCCCGTAGTCCCACGGCTCCTGCAGTGGGGCGAGGCGCTCGAGGGCGCGGGCGACGAGGTCGTCCGCCGCCCTCGTCGCCGACGAGGTCTCGGCCCCGCCGCTCAGCCGCAGGGCGGCGGGGCAGAACCTCTCGTCGGCGGCCGCCAGCATGATCTCGGCGGTCGTGGTCTCGCGGGGGAAGAGGTCGACGATCCCCTCGCTGACCAGGTCGATCACGGCGGCGGCGTCGAGCGAGGCGGCGATGCCCTGGCTGATCTGCAGGATGGCGACGAGGCGCTCCTCGTGCTCGCGGCGCTGGCGGAAGAGGGCGGCGTTGTGCAGCGCGACCGCCGCCTGCTCCGCCAGCCCGCGGGCGAGCTCGAGCTCGTCGGCGCTGAAGCGGCGCTCGCACTCCGTCTCGATGACCTCCATGAGGCCGAGCGCGACCCCGTGGAACATGAGCGGCACGGTGAGGCATGTCTTCTCGCCCCACTCCGCCATCGAGTCGCGGACGTCGTCGCCGAGCCGCTCGTCCGAGGCGTGCTCGACGACGATCTCGCCGCGCTTGAGGATCACGCGGTCGCTCGGGTAGTCGTTCAGCGGATAGGCGGTACCGAGGGTGTCCTCGTAGTCCTCCACGGGAGTCTTCGGCGAGGTGTAGAGCGAGCGCGAGACGATGCTGTCGCGGTCGGCGTCGTACTCGTAGATCAGGCATTGCGGCGCGCCGAGGGCCACGGCGGCGCGCTCGGCAAGCTGGCCGAGGACGTCGTCGAGGACGATGCTCGAGGTCATCGCCGTGCTCGCCTCGAGCAGGGCGCTGAGCTGGCGGTTGCGCGCCTCCTGACGCCGGTACGCGGCGGCGTTGTGGATCGCCGCCCCGGCGAGCTCGCCGAGGCCGGCGGCGAACTGCAGCTCGAGCTCACCGAACTCCCGGCGGGTCGTCGACTCGTAGAGGCGGAGGATGCCCAGCGGCTCGCCCTGGTAGCGCAACGGTACGCTGAGGACGGTGGTCTCGCCGTAGGTGGACATGCTCTCGCGCCGGTCGGGCGGCAGCGTGGGGTCGTCGGCGTGCTCGACGACCATGGTCGGGGCGTCGAGGATCGCCCGCTCACCCGGGTAGTCGTCGAGGCGATAGGTGCACCCGAGTGCGCCGTCGGTGCCGCCAGACTCGGGTCCCCGCTCGTGGAGCGCCTGGTAGACGATCGCGTCCTCGGCGGCGTCGTACGTGTAGACGGCGGCCCGCGAGGCCTCGAGCGCTTCGCAGGCCTCGCGCGTCACCCGGCGCAGGACCTCGTCGAGGTCGACGGTCGCGTTGATCGTGCGGCTCGAGTCGACCAGCGAGGCCAGGTAGCGGTTCTGCTCGGCCGTCCGCCGCCGCAGGCGGGCGTTGTGGATCGCGATCGCCGCCGGCACCGCCAGCGTCGTGGCGATCTCCTTCTCCTCGTCGGTGAAGCGGTGCACGCCGCGCTGCTCGACCACCTCGGCGACGCCGATGGGCCGGCCGCCGAACACCAGCGGCACCAGCAGCCAGCTCTTCTCGCCCCACCGCTCCATGATCGCCGCGATGCGCGGGTCGAGGTCGGCGTCGTCGACGTGCAGCTCGATCGGGCTGTCCGTCTCGAGAGCGTCGCGGAAGTCGGGCAGCTCGTCGACGGCGATCGTGTCGCCGAGCCAGTCCTCGTCGTCCGGGGTGGGCTCGACGGCCCAGGTCGCGGTCGCCACCAGGCAGCGCGTCGCGGGGATGTACTCGTAGAGGTCGCACTCCCAGGCGCCCAGGGATCGGGCGGTGAGCCTGGCGATGAGGCGCAGGGTCTCGTCGAGGTCCTGGGCGGAGGCGAGCGCGGCCGTCACCTCGCGCACCAGCGCGAGCAGGTCGGTCTGCGACGTTGTGGGCGGCCCGCCTCGAGTCGACATCTCCCACTTCATCGGCCGGGCGGCGGCCCCGCTTGAGAGTCGCGCGGCGTGTGCGTGAGAGGCCGACTCGGGTGCCGCGCGGACGGACTACAGCCGGCCGCCCGTCGCGGCGGCGCCCGCGCGCCACGGCGTCAGAGCGCCGCCGGGTTGCCGGCGCCAGAGCGCCGGCGCCAGAGCGCCGCCGCGGTGCCGGCGTCACAGCGCCGCCGGGGTGCCGGCGTCAGAGCGCCGCCGCCGTGCCTGGGGCGAGCAGCAGCCAGAGGATCGTGAAGAGCACCAGCGCGATGACGAGCAGCGCCTTGGCCGCCACTGTGTGCCTGCGGCCGACCGCCGTCTCGGAGCGCAGCGTGCGGACGTCCTTCTGCCCGACCCGCATCGGACATCTCCCTCTCGTCGCCTGCGACACCGACACTGTTCCCCGCCGGGGCAGATGGCGCACCCCGTGGTGTTGACGTGCCGCCGGGCCGTCGTCCCGTCGCGGCGCCCCGGTGTCAGTCTCCACTGCCGACGCGCCGGCGAAGGACGGCCGCGTTCCTCCGTCCGGGGTCGTCCCGTAAGATAGCGGGGTCATGACCGACTTCCGCTTCGTGCACGCCGCCGACCTCCACCTCGACACGCCGTTCGAGGGCGTCGCTCAGGCGGCCCCCGAGGTCGGCGACGCTCTCCGTGAGGCCTCACTCGAGGCGCTCGACCGTCTCGTGGCCCTGACGCTCGACGAGGGCGCCGCCTTCCTCGTGATCGCCGGCGACGTGTACGACGGCGCCGAGCGGGGCGTCCGTGCCCAGTTGCGCCTGCATCGCGCGCTTGAGCGCCTCGGCGAGCACGGCGTGCGCACGTTCGTCGCCCACGGCAACCACGACCCGCTCACGGGGTGGTCGGCAATCGGCACCTGGCCCGACGGCGTCCACGTCTTCGGGTCGCGCGGGGTCGAGAGCGTCCCCGTCGAGATCGGCGGCGAGGTGGCGGCGACGGTCCACGGCGTGAGCTACGCGCGCCGCGAGACGAGCGAGAACCTCGCCCTGCGCTTCGTCCGTGGCGAGGCGCCCGGGTTCCACATCGGTGTGCTGCACGCCAACGTCGGGTCCAACCCCGAGCACGCCGCCTACGCGCCGTGCTCCCTTGCCGACCTCCGCGCGGCGCGTCTCGACTACTGGGCGCTGGGGCACATCCATCGCCGTCACGAGGTGAGCCGCGACCCCTGGGTCATGTACCCGGGCGACACCCAGGGCCGCAGCCCCAAGCCTGCGGAGGGCGGGGCCAAGGGGGCGCTCGTGGTCGAGGTCGCCGGTGCGGCCGTGCGCGAGGTCCGTTTCGTCGCCACCGACGCGGTGCGCTTCGTGCACGGCGAGGTCGACGTGGGCGGGCTCGACGACCTCGCGGCGCTGCGCGCCGCGCTGCTCGAGACCGCCGACGCCCTGCGCGGCGAGCACGCCGGCCGCGGGCTCCTCGTCCGGCTGCGCCTTCGAGGCAGGGGCCCGGCCCATGCGGTGCTGGGCAGGCCGGAGGCCGTCGCCGACCTGCTCGACGACCTTCGTGAGGAGTGGCGCGGCGCCTCACCCTTCCTCTGGCTCGAGTCGCTCCGCGACGAGACCCTCTCCCCGCTCGATCTCGACGAGGTCCGCCGTCGCGGCGACTTCTCGGCCGAGCTGCTGACGCTCGCCGACGGGCTCCGCGCCGACGGCGAGCGCCGCGCGGCCCTGCTGCGCGAGCTCGACGACCCGCTCCACCGCGGGCGCGCCGCGCGCTGGGTGGCCGAGGTCGAGGGCACCGAGGCCGAGCTCGAGGTGCTGCGGCGCGCCGAGGTGCGCGCCCTCGACCTGCTCGGGCAGGGGCAGGCGTGACCGGCGCCCGCGACGCCGGCGTCTCCCGTGGCGGCGCCGACCCCGCCGCCGGCGCTCCGGTCTTCGACACCACGGCGCCGGCACGCGTCGTACGTCTGGAGGGGTGGTGGGTCGACGGCTTCGGCGCCCTCCGCGACCTCGAGATAGGCGGGCTCTCCCCGGGGCTCACCGTGCTGCTCGGTGCCAACGAAGCGGGCAAGAGCACGCACCTCGCCTTTCTCCGCTACGTGCTCTTCGGGTTCCCCAAACGCACGACCGCTCTGCCTCAGTACGACCCCGTCGCCGGCGGCCGTCACGGCGGGCGTGTCACGCTGGTCGACGGCGGGGAGCGCTACGAGCTCTGGCGCTACAAGGGAGACAAGGCACCCCGTCTGATCGGCCCGGGCGGCGACGAGGCGGGGGAGCACGTGCTCGCCGCCCTGCTCGGGCACGCCGACGCCGGCCTCTTCCGGTCCGTCTTCGCCTTCGGCCTCAGCGAGCTGCAGTCCTTCGCCACGCTCACCGAAGAGGGCGTCCGACAGCACATCTTCAGCGCCGGCGTCGTCGGGGCCGGGCGTTCGGCGCGCGAGGTCAGCCGGCAGCTCGGCAAGCAGCTCGACGAGCTGCTCAAGGGCACGCGGGGCAAGGCGCGCATAAACGACCTGCTGCGCGAGCTCGAGCTGCGCCAGGCCGAGCTCGTGTCGGCCGCCGGCGAGGCGGCCGCGTACGGCGAGCGGGTCGCCGAGGAGCGTCGGGCGCTCGAGGTCGCCGAGGAGTACCGCCGACGGTCGGCCGGCGAGCGCCTCGCCCGGGCACGCCTCGGTGCTCTCGGCGAGTTGTGGCCGCGGTGGCACGAGGCCCGCGAGGCCGAGGTCGAGCTCGAGGCTCAGCCCGCCGTCGCCGCCGAGACGGTCACGACGCTCCGCGCCCTGGCCGAGGGGTTGGGGGTACGGCACGAGCGTCTGCAGCGCCGCGACGAGGCGCGTCGTGCCGCCGAGCAGGCCGGGCGTGCGGTCTCCGCGACGCTCGACGCACTGGGGTCGGGCTGGACCGAGCAGCAGGTCCGGGTCGTCGACCCGTCGATCGTCGGGCGTGACGACGTACGCCGGTGGGAGCGACGGCTGTCCGCCTGCGCCGAGGCCGAAGCCGAAGCGCGACGTGCCGAGACGGGCGCGGCGCAGCGCACCGCCGAGCTCGAGACCGAGCGGGAGCAGCGCGCCTCGCGGCTGGCCGAGCCCCCGCCGGTGCCGCTGGCCGAGATCGAGGCCCGCGAGGATCTGCTCGTGCGGCTGCGAGAGGCCCGCGCCGAGGTGCGCGCCGCGGAGGGCGCCGCGGCGGTGCCGGGGGCCGGTTCGCGCCGCCCCCTGCTGGGCGCGGCGGCGGCC
>DATHSP010000363.1:0-2805 GCA_035464075.1 Thermoleophilia bacterium
CGGTGACGAGCGAGAGGACGACGACCACGGCGCGGCCACCCCCGGCTCGAACGCCGGCCCGCTGAGGGCGTCGACGGTGACGTCGGGCTCGTCCTCCATCCAGCGTGAGATCAGGACGACGCCGGTCATGACGACCAGCAGCCCGAGGAGCGTGGGCGCACCGATGGCCGCCCCCAGGATCGCGAAGGCGAAGAGCGCGGTCCACACCGGGTCGGTGCTGGCGATGGGGGCGACCACGCTGACCCTGCCGACGCGCAGGGCGTAGTAGTAGGTGCTGAACGCGATCAGCCAGGTGACGACCGACGAGACGGCGATGTAGCCGGCCGCAGCCCAGTCGGTCCCGAAGCCGTTGGGCCAGAGGCCGAACACGGTGAGGGGCACGGTGAGCGCCACGAGCCCGATCGCCGACACGCCGCGCAGGAAGAAGTTGAGGGCCAGCGGACTGATGTACTCGAGGGTCCGCTTGTTGACGATGATGACGACCGCCCAGAGCGCCGTCATGACGAACGCGGCCAGCGTCCAGACGACGTACGTGCTCGAGATCGTCGCACCTCCGGGTCGCGCCGCGCCGGGGCCACGGCGGCCTGCGGATTCTATCGCAGGCGCGCGGCGTCGGGTTGCCGCCGCGTACGGCACGCCGCCGCCGCGTACGGCACGCCGCCGCCGCCGCGGCGTGCCGCCGCCGGGAGTCTCCGCGCGGGCCGGCGTCGCGGGCACGTCGCGAACGATATAATCCGGGCCGTTGCGTCGGGGGGAGGAGAGGCATGAAGACCACTGTCGGCAGGACCGCGCTCGAGCTCGTGGTCGGTGACATCACCGAGCTCGCCGTCGACGCCGTCGTGAACGCCGCCAACACCGAGTTGTGGATGGGCGCCGGCGTCGCCGGCGCCCTCAAGCGGGTCGGGGGCGAGGACGTCGAGCGAGAGGCCATGGCGCAGGGGCCCATCGGGCTCGGCGAGGCGGTCGCGACCCACGGTCACGGGCTCATGGCCCCGTGGGTCATCCATGCTGCCGTCATGGGCCCCGACCTGCAGACCGACGCGCCCGCCATCGTCAAGGCGACGGCCGCCGCCCTCGAGATGGCCGGCAAGGTCCGCGCTCGCTCCCTCGCCCTGCCGGCCTTCGGTACGGGGGTCGGCGGCATCCCGGTCTACCAGTCCGCCAGCCTCATGGTGGGTGAGACGGTGCGCTACCTGAAGGCGGAGCCGAAGACGACCCTGCGGCACGTCATCTTCTCGGTCTACAACGACGCCGCCCGGGCGGCCTTCAAGCACGCCCTCGCCGGCAGCGCCCGCTTCAACCGCTAGCCGGCGGCCGCTTGCGGCCGCCGCGGATCAGGGGGACGGCCGCGAGAACGCTGCGTCCGATCCGGCTGCCGCTTGCGGCCGTAGCGAATCAGCCGGACGGGCGCGACGCCGCCGCGGCCGCTCCGGCCGCGCTCGCGGCGAAGGTCAAGCCTCCTCGGGGATCTCCGGCGTCGGCGGTCGCATCCGCTCGCCGGCGTGCCGCCCGTAGACCATCTTGATGAGGTACGGCGAGGTCAGGGTGGTGATCAGCACCATGCCGATGATGGCTGCGTAGACCTTGCCGCCCAGGGCGCCCGACGCCAGGGCGATGCCGGCCACCACGATGCCGACCTCGCCGCGCGGGATCATGCCCACCCCGACCTCGCGCGCGACCCGCCGGCCCTCGCGGCGGGCGCCCAGCCTGGCTCCGTAGTACTTGGTCACCATCGCCACCGCGGTGAAGGCGAAGATCTCGAGCAGCACGGTCGTATCGGCGAAGGCGTGCAGGTCGAGGTAGCTGCCGATGAGCACGAAGAAGAACGGCATGAAGAACCAGGCCAGAGGCTCGACCGTCTCCTCGACCGCGGTGTGCTGTTTGAGCTCGGCGACCACGAGGCCGGCGAGGAAGGCGCCGACGATCGCCGCCAGGCCGATGTACTCGGCGAGCAGGGAGAGCCCCAGCATGAACACGACGGCGACCTCGAAGACGACCGTCGCCGAGAGCCGCGAAGCCAGGCCCGTGAGGCGGGAGATGAGACGCGGGCCGAGCAGGCCGATGCCGACGACGTAGGCGATCGCCTCGACCACCAGCAGGGTGAACTCGAGCCAGTTGCCGGTGCCCAGGGCGTACGCGGTGACGACGCTGAGGACGAGGAGGCCGAGGACGTCGTCGAGCACCGCGGCGCCAAGGATGATGCTGACCGACTTGCGGCGCTCGTAGCCCAGGTCGCGGAGGACGCGCACCGTGATGCCGACCGAGGTGGCGAGCAGCGCCGTGGCCACGAAGAGGGTCTCGGTCGTGTCGAAGCCGAAGACGGGCCCCAGGATCAGGCCGCCGGCGAACGGCATGACGGCGCCGAGGACGGCGACGAGCGCGGACGAGACCTTGCTGCGCGTGAGCGCCGCCATGTGGGTGTCGAGGCCGGCCATGAAGAGGAGCAGGATCACGCCGAGCTCGGCGAGCACCTCGAGGAACTCGGTGTGCTTCACGATGTTCAGCAGGAACGGCCCGAGCACGGCGCCGACGAGCAGCTCGCCGATCACCGCCGGCTGGCCGAAGCGCGCGAAGAGGCGCCCCATGATGCGGGCGGCGGCGAAGGCGATGAAGATCTGGAGCAGGATGTCGGTCAGGGCGGCGTCCTTTCCTGGACGCGAGCCGCGTCCGGTGTAAATTCCATGGCATGAATGAGGTACCGGGCGCAAGCGGGTGTGACGCGTCGAGCGGCGGCGACGCCGCGGCGCCGCGCGGCAGCCTGACCGACGTGGGCGGCCTCGCGGTCGGTCACTGGACCGACCGCGA
>DATHSP010000364.1:0-4187 GCA_035464075.1 Thermoleophilia bacterium
AATCCTCGCCGCCTGCGCCCGGGTGAAGCTGTGCGAACTGCGCACGCGGGCGCGCTGGACGTCCGCGGCGACCGGCGGCGGCCACGTGCTCGACGACGGCCGCCGCGACCTCCGGGGCGCACTCGACGGGCAGCAGGTGGCCGCCCTCCAGCTCGATCAGCCGCACCCCATCCCCGGCCCGGCGCCCGAAGGCGCGGGTGCTGTCGGGGCGCACGATCGCATCCGACCGGCCGTGGATGAGGAGCAGGGGCCGGTCGAGCGCCGCGAGACGCCGCTCGAGGTCGAGCTCCTCGAACGTGCCAGGGCCCGCGGACGAGTCGTGTGCCCCGAGCCGGGCCGCCCAGGCCGCCAAGAGTCCAGCCTCGGCGAGGAGCGCCGCCGCGACGTCTTCGTGGCGCTCGGCCCAGCCCGGGGCGAGCGCCCGCGCGACGCTCTCCGGGCCCGACAGCACGAGATCGCAGGCAGCGGCGTCGTCGACCGCGAGCGGCGTCGAGACCAGGGTGAGCGAGACGACGAGCTCCGGGGCCTCGAGGGCGGCCATCGCGGCGGCGATCCCGCCGCGACCGTGTCCGACCAGGTGGACGGGACCGTCGAAGAGGCCGCCGCCCCGCGCGTCCCACACCGCTACCCGAAGGGTGGCGTCGAACGCCTCGCGCGGCGCGAGCGGCTCGAACAGCCGGCTCTCGGCCTCGTCGCGGCAGAGCGCCGGCAGCAACGCGCGCCACCAGCCCATCGACCCGTCGCCCCCGGCGAGCAGGAGCACGGCCGGCGCTGCGGGATCGTCACGCGGCCCCAGCAGCCGCAAGGGCAGCGGGCATCCATCCGCCGTCTTGACGAGGAGGGGGTCGTTACGCGTCGCGAACGTGTCCTCGCTGCTCACGATGCTCCCAGGTCGACTCGCCGATCAGACTCTTGCTGAAGTCATCCTATCGCAGCGGCGCGGCGCGGACTGGGTGTCGACTTATACCCCTAGGGGGTATAGGACCATCCAGAGTCCACGACCCCGCACGACCCACGGAGGCCCCATGATCGCCGTCGACGAGCGCTTCTGCCCGAAGAACCACGCCTGCCCCACCGTCCACGTCTGCCCCACCGGCGCCATCGTCCAGGACGACATCCACTCCGCGCCGCGCGTGGACCACGACCTGTGCACCGATTGCGGACTGTGCACGCGCTCGTGCCGCACCTTCGTGCAGGTGGAGGACCCTGTCCGCGCGCCCGCCGGCGTCGCTTGAGCGCCGGGGCCGTCGCCTTGCTGACCTGAGCGCGAGCGACGTCGTCGACGGCGTGAGCTGAGCGCAAGCGACATCGTCAACGGTGCGACTCGAGCGCCCTCACCGCGGGCGCTGCCGGCGTTGCCCGCCCGCCTCCCCGCCTCGCCAGGGCGCCTGCGGCGCCTCTCACCCGCCTCCCCAACCGCGTGCCGGTCTGGTAGCGTTCGACGGGTGTCGCGCCCACTCGTCATCGCCAACCCCGCCGCCGGTCGCGGCCACAGCGCCGGCGACATCGAGGCGCTGCTCGCCGCGGTCCGCGAGCGCGTGGGTGACGTCGACCTCGTGGTCAGCGCCCGCCCTGGCCACACGGCCGAGCTCGCGCGGGGCGCGGCCGCGGCGGGGCGCGAGCTCGTCGTGGCCCTCGGCGGCGACGGGACCGTGCACGAGGTCGCCAACGGTCTCCTCGCCGAAGGACCGCCGGCGGGCCCGGCGCTGGCGATCCTCGCCATCGGCACCGGCGGCGACTTCGGTCGCTCGCTCGGTCTCGCCCACGACACCGCCGTCTACCTCGACGCCCTTGGCGCGGGACGACGCCGCACCGTCGACGTCGGCCGGGCCGGGTTCACGGGCAGAGACGGCCGGGCCGCCGAGTGCTACTGGGTGAACGTCCTCTCCGCCGGCATCGGCGGCCTCGTCGACCGCTACGTCGCCTCCCTGCCCGACCGTCTCGGGGGCCGTCCGGCGTACATGCTGGCGACGCTCGCCGCGCTCGCCGCGTGCCGGCGCCGACGACTGGCCTGTCGCGCGACCCTGGGGGACGGCGGCACGATCGAGCGTGAGCTCGAAGGCTTCGCCGTCGCGGTCTGCAACGGCCACACCTTCGGCGGCGGCATGCGCATCGCGCCGGGCGCCCTCGTCGACGACGGCCTCTTCGACGTCGTCACCATCGAGCGGCGGTCGCGCGTCACGATGCTGAAGGACTTCGCCAGCGTCTACTCGGGCACCCACCTGACCAAGCGCGGCGTCGGGCACTTCACCTGCCGCCACCTCGAACTCGCGCCGGTGACGTCTCCGGGCGCCGGGCGCGTCTTCCCCCTGGACGTGGACGGCGAGCCGCTCGGGGACGTACCCCTCGTGGTCGACGTGATCCCCGGCGCGCTGACCGTGCTCGCCTGAGGGGCGGACGCGAAGCCGCCGGCGGACGCACGCCGCTCACGGGCCCCTCGCCGTCGCCGGCGACCGTTCACACGGTTGGTTAACACCGCGACCGTTGGGGCGTTGGACTCATTGGGGTGTCCCTGCCGAGCCGCTGCAGAGCATCGGCATTGCGCGTTCCGGCCGTCCTTCCGAGATCGCGGCAGGAGCGCAACGTTGGCCGCCGCCGGCCCCAGGCGGCGGTCGACATGATACCCCTGTGCTCTGGCGGGCGGTGCGAAGGCCCATCCACCGCCCGCCACCTCTCTCTCTACAGCCCTGCCCCTCTGGTGCCGTGCCGCGTCGTGCCCCGCCGCCTCTCAGGTCGGCGTGACGCCCGCGGTCACAGCTCGACGACCGCCGCGTCGCCACCCGAAGCCTCGAGCAGCGTCGCCGCCGTCTCGGGATGACAGGTGAACACCACCACCTGGCTGGCGGACGCGAACTCGACCAGCACCCCGGCCGTGGCCGCGGCCCTCGCCGGGTCGAAGTCGACGAGGCAGTCGTCCATCACGAAGGGCAGCGCGACGCTCTGCGCGGCGAACTCCCGCGCCAGCCCGAGGCGGAGGCACAGGTAGAGCTGCTCGGCGGTGCCGCGGCTCAGCGTCGCCAGCGTCTTCGCGACGCCGTCGGCGCCGAGCACCCGGAGGTCGTCCTCGGACTCTTCGGGCTGGACCACCGCGGTGTAGCGGCCGGCGGTGACACGACCGAAGGCCGCGCCGGCCGCGGCCAGCACGGCGGGCTGGCGCGTGCGCATGAACTCGCGCAGCGTGCGGTCGATCAGTGCCTGCGTCAGCCTGAGCTCGCGGTACCGCGCGACGGCGTCGTCGAGCTCGGCCCGCAGTCCCTCGAGCTCCGCCTGGAGCCGCGCCACGTCGGCCGAGCGCTCGAGCTCCTCGCGCCGCCGGCGAGCGTTCTCGTGCTCACGGATCGCCTGCTCCTGCTCGCGCTCGAGCTCGGCGATCCGGGCGTCGGCCTCGCGCAGCCCGGCCGCCCACACCTCGGGGTCGCCCACAGCCAATTCGTGCCGCACACGAACCGCATCGTCGGCGGCGGGGAAGCGGGCCCGCAGTTCGTGCTCAGCCTCGAGCACCCGCCGCTCGAGCTCGGCACGCCGGTCTGCCGCAACGCAGGCCTCGGTGAGCGCCTGTTCGAGACCGGCCGCGTCGAGGTGCGCGACCTCACGTCCCGCCGCGGCGAGGGCGTCGCGCGCTGTCGCCTCCCACTCACGCGCCTCGTCTTCGAGCTGCGCTGCCTGCGCGGACGCCTCGGCACGCCGCTCCAGCGCCTCGCGGCAACGGTCGAGCGCCGCGAGCCACTCGACGGTCCCCTCGGTCGACAGCGTCGCGGGGAAGCCCCGCTCGGCCTTGAAGCGGCGCCACTCCTCCTCCGCCTCGGCCAGCCGCCCGGCCGCCTCCGCGCGCTCGGCACGCCGCTGGTCAAGCGCCGCCCGCGCACGGTTGAGCGCGGCCTCGTCGTCGTCGAGCCGGCGTCGCAGGCCCTCGTACTCGATACGCGCCGTGCGCTCGGCCCTCAGGCGGACCTCGAGGGCGTCGAGCTCGGTGGCGGACGATGCGGGCGGCAGCCCGAGCCGGCGCGCGAGATCCTCGCTGCGCTCGCGCGCGGCCCCGAGGCCGCCGACGGACGGGCGCGCGCGGCCCCAGGCGACCCCGGCCAGCGCGACGGCGACGACGACCGCGAGAGCCGCCGCGAGCCACGTGCCGACCCCTCCGGCACCGGTCGCACCGGCGGCGGCGAGGGCGACGGCCAGCGCGGCGG
>DATHSP010000365.1:0-29647 GCA_035464075.1 Thermoleophilia bacterium
CGTCTTCTGGCTCGAGATCGGCGAGGAGTGCGCCCTCAACCTCGCGCGTGTGACCGCCGCCGTGAAGCGGGGCACGGAGCGCGCGACCGTCGAGCACCCCCTGCGCCCCAACGCCGTGCACCCGCTGACGCGCAAGAACACCATGACCAACACCGGGCGCCACCTGCCGGCGATGCACTACGAGTTCGTGCCGGGCAGCGCCGAAGACGGCCCGCGCCTGCCCGGCGCCGACGTGCCGGCCGACGGCCTCAAGCTCCACTGCCTGCCCAAAGGCTCGGGGAGCGAGAACATGAGCTTCTTGAAGATGCTGATCCCGGCCGACGGCGTCGCCGGGGTCAAGCGCTTCATCCTCGAGTGCATCGTCGAGGCGGGGCCCAAGCCCTGCCCGCCGACGATCGTCGGCGTCGGCCTCGGCGGCACCGCCGATCTCTGCGCGGCACTCGCCAAACGGGCCGTGCTGCGGCCGCTCGGCACGCACAACGACGACGACGACGTGGCGGCGCTCGAGGACGAGCTCTTCGCCGCCGCCAACGAGCTCGGCATCGGCCCGATGGGGCTCGGCGGCCGCAACACCGTGCTCGGCGTCAACATCGAGCACGCTCACACGCACATCACCCAGAACCCGGTGGCCGTGAACCTGCAGTGCTGGGCGGCGCGGCGCGCGAGCGCCGTCGTCACCCCGGCCGGCGACGTCACCTACGGCTTCTGAGCGGGGAGGAGACGACGATGACCGACACGACCACAGCCGGCACCCGTGGTGACGAGCTGCGCCTGACCTTTCCGCTCACCGACCTCGACGCCCTGCGCGACCTACACGCCGGGCAGACGCTGCGCGTCGACGGCCACGTCATCGGCATCCGCGACGCGACCCAGATCGCGATGTTCGACCGCGGGGAGAAGCCGGCGATGGACCTCAGCGGCGCCGTGCTGATCCACACCGCGCCCAACGTGCGCAAGCTCGGGCCCGGCCGCTACGAGAAAGTCTGCATCGGCACGACGACCAGCGCGCGCATGAACCGCTTCACTCGCGGCCTCATGGAGCAGTACGGCGTGCGCGCCATCATCGGCAAGGGCGGCCTGCTCGCCGACTCGCTCCCGGTGCTCGAGGAGTTCGGCGGCGTTTACCTGGCGATAACCGGCGGGGCCGCCGCCCTCGAGACGACCCAGATCGAGGAGATCGAGGCGGTCGAGTTCGAGGAGCTCATGCCCGAGTGCCTGTGGAAGTTCCGTGTGCGCGACTTCGGCCCCCTGACGGTAGCCATGGACAGCCACGGCGTGAGCCTTTACGAGCAGATCACGGCGGGCGCGCGAGCCCGGCTCAAGGAGATCGTCGCGCGCTTCTGACCGGGCGCGACCAAGGCTCGAGGAGATCGTCGCGCGGTTCTGACCCGGCCGGGACGCCCCGCTACGCCTCGCCGCCGTCGAGCGTGAGGAGAGGCCCATACAGCTCGGGCCGCCTGTCCCTGAACATGGACCAGCTGTCGCGGTAGCGGCGCAGCTCGTCGAGGTCGAAGGTCGCCGTCACGACCTCCTCCGCGTCCTCCGACGCCTGCGCCACGATGGCGCCCCGCTGGTCGGCTATGAACGAGGAGCCGTAGAAGCGGATGCTGACGTCGTCGCCGGTCTCGACGCCGATGCGGTTCGAGGCGACCAGCGGCATGAGGTTGGCCGCCGCGTGCCCCTGCTGCACGCGCTGCCACGGGCCCACGGACGTCTCCCCCGGGTGTGGCGGGTCGACACCGATCGCCGTGGGGAAGAGCAGGACCTCGGCGCCGCGCAGCGCGAAGCCGCGCGCCGTCTCCGGAAACCACTGGTCCCAGCAGATGCCGACGCCGAGCACCCCCGCCTTCGTGCGCCAGACCGTGAACCCGGTGTCGCCGGGGGCGAAGTAGTGCTTCTCCTGATAGCCGACCGCGTCGGGGATGTGCGACTTGCGGTAGACGCCGAGCTGCGAGCCGTCGGCGTCGACCATGACGACCGAGTCGAACACCGCGTGGCCGGCGCGCTCGACGATGCTCAGCGGCAGGACGACGCCGAGCTCGGCGGCGAGACGCCGGAAGCGCTCCACGGTCGGGTGCCCCTCGACCGGCCGCGCCAGAGCCATGTGTCGCGTGTCCTGGTCGATGCAGAAGTACGGTGTCTCGAAGAACTCCTGCAGCAGGACGACGTCGGCACCGGCCGCCGCCGCCGCGCGCACGAGCCCTTCGGCGCGGTCGATGTTCGCCTCGATCTCCCAGCTGCAGGCCATCTGCGTGGCCGCCAGCGTCACCTCTCGCGTCATCTCAGCACCTCTCGCGTGATCCGATCTCGTGCAGCGTCGGTGGTGGCTGCGGTCCGACCGCCCCGGTCGCCCGCCGGCGCCGATTAGATATGCTCGGTGGAAGAGCGTCAACGGCCGCGCGGCCGAGACCCGAGACCGGGAGGACCGGATGACGGACGCAGCGTACACGTCACCACGCGGCCCCGACCGCGCCCAGCGCTCGCCGCGCGCCGACGGCTACCGAATGCCGGCCGAGTTCGAGCCGCACGAACGCTGCCTGATCGCCTGGCCGACGCGCACGCGAGCCTACTGGGGCGACCACTACATGCTCGCCCAGCACACCTACGCCGCCGTCGCGCGCGCGATCGCCCGCTTCGAACCTGTCACCGTGCTGGCCCGGCCAGGCGAGGGCGCCGAAGCGCAGAGCTACTGCGGCTCCGACGCCATCGACGTCGTCGAGATGCCCCTTGACGATTCCTGGATCCGCGACAGCGGGCCCAACGTGGTGCGTCGTCCTGACGGAGCCCTGGCGCTCGCCGACCTCGCGTTCAACTCGTGGGGCGAGCGCTACGTGCCCTACGACGACGACGCCCGCATCGGCGAGCTGCTCGCCGAACATCTCGGTCTGCCGCGCTACGCGTCGCCGATGGTCCTCGAGGGCGGGTCGATCACGGTCGACGGCGAGGGCACCCTCATCACCACCGAGAGCTGCCTGCTGCACCCTTCGCGCAACCCGGGCATGACCAAGGGTGAGATCGAGCGCGAGCTCGGCGACTTCCTCGGGGTCGACAAGGTGATCTGGCTGAAGTCCGGTCTCGGTCTCGACGAGGACCCCGACACCGACGGGCACGTCGACGGGGTCGCGGCCTTCATCGGCCCGGCGCGCGTGCTGCTGCACATGGTGCGCGACCCGCGGCACCCCGACTTCGAGAACCTGAGCGAGAACCGGCGGCGGCTGGAGACGACCGACGCCCTCGGCAGGTCTCTGGAGGTCGTCGAGTTCGACCTGCGCAGCCGTCCGGTGCACCTCGGCGGTAAGGACCTGGTCGAGACCTACGTCAACTTCTACCAGGCGAACGGCGGCGTGGTCGTGCCGACGGCCGGTACCGCCGACGACCTGCCGGCGCTGGAGCGACTCGGTGAGGTCTTCCCCGACCGCGCCGTCGTCGGCGTACCCGCCCCCGTCGTCGGCTACGGCGGCGGCGGCGTCCACTGCATCACGCAGCAGGTGCCGGCGGCGACGGCTGCGGCGGCGCGCGGCGAGAGGTGAGCGCGCCCGCGGGCCGGCGGCATCCGGAGACGGCGGCGCGTGAGCGAGGCGGCGTATCGCGCCTGTGCGGGGTCCCGTAGGCCACCTCGCGCCGCCCCGCGCGCCGCCCGGACGCCTTTGCTAGGATGGCGGCGAAGATGACGGCGACCGCGCCTCGCCCGGGGAGGACGCAATGTTCGACTACCTGAAGCTGCCGAAGCGCACGGCGAAGCCGCGCGAGAGCGGCATCACCCACGTCCTCGACAAGGGCTCGAGCCTGCAGCAGGTGCGCGACCTCCTCGAGGTCGCCCGCGACTGCGTCGACATCGTCAAACTCGGCTGGGGCACGGCGGTCGTCACGCCCAATCTCAAAGAGAAGATCGAGCTCTACCAGGGCAACGGTATCCCGGTCTGCTTCGGCGGCACCTTCTTCGAGGTCTGCCTGCGCCAGAACAAGCTCGAGGAGTACCTGGGGACCGTACGCGAGCTCGGCATGGACCACATCGAGGTCTCCGACGGCACCGTCGCCATGGACGAGGACGACAAGGTCGCCCTCCTCAAGCGCCTGAGCAAGGAGTTCCGGGTGCTGAGCGAGGTGGGCAGCAAGGACGCCGAGGTCGTGATCGCCCCCTACAAGTGGGTCGACTCGATCAGGCGCGAGCTCGACGCCGGCGCCTGGAAGGTCATCACCGAGGGCCGTGAGTCGGGCACCGTGGGCATCTACCAGGCGGGCGGCGACGTCAAGGAGGGCCTGCTCGACGAGATCGTCAGCGCGGTGAGCGCCGAGCGGCTGCTCTTCGAGGCGCCGGTCAAGAGCCAGCAGACCTGGTTCATCAAGCAGTTCGGCGCCAACGTGAACCTCGGCAACATCCCGCCCGACGAGGTCGTCTCGGTCGAGACGCTGCGCCTCGGGGTGCGCGGCGACACGCTGCTCACGTTCCACTGACGCCGGGCGGCAACGACGTCGACCTGTGCCGCGCCGGTGACCGCATGACCGTCTTCCTGCTGCGCCACGGACAGACCGACCGGAACGTCGAGCCGGCGCGCTGCCAGGGATGGCAGGACGCCGGGCTCAACGAGACCGGCCGCGCCCAGGCGCGCGCCCGCGGGCGCGCGCTTCGAGGGCGCGGCATCCAGCGCATCGTCACCAGCCACCTGCGGCGCGCCCGGGAGACCGCCGAGCTCGTGCGCGACGAGTTGCTCGGAGGCGGGTCGGCGGCCGAGGCGAACATCGGGGCGGCCGCCGCGGAGCCGCCGGCGACCGCGACCGGCGGCGAGAGCGTCGCGGCCGCACCGCCGCGCCCGCCGCGGATCGTCGTCGACCCCCGCCTCGCGGAGACGTATCGCGGGCGCTGGGAGGGCCGGCTCTTCGTCGACATCATCCGCGAGGAACCCGCAGAGTGGCGCGCCTACCGCGAGCACCCGGAGAGCTTCCGCTTCCCCGGTGGCGAGAGCCTCGCCGGGCAGCAGCGGAGGGTCCTCGCCGCCCTGCGCGACGTCGCGCTGGACGGCCGCACCACCCTGATCGTGACCCACGGCGGGGCGATGCGTCTGGTGCGCTGCTTCCTCGACCGGCGAGGGATCGAAGCGTTCCACGAGCTGGCCACCGACAACGGGGGGATCGACGAGGTCCTCGGGCCGGGCCTCGCGGAGCGCGTCGGCATCGCCCTGGGCATGCCTCACTGAGGATCGAGCGATCGCGGTCGCGGGGGCGATCGTCGCGAGAGAGCCGGCGACGTCGCGCGGTCAGCGTCGCGGCACGAGCTCGAGCTCGCGCACGATCGACCGCCGGAGCTCAGGATCCTTGGGCAGCTCGCAGCGGACGACGAAAGCCTCGGTGGGGCCGACCAGGCTCGCCTGGGTCTCGCTGTCCACCTCGATCCAGCCGTCCCAGCGGCCGGGCAGCCGGAGCGACCACGCGGCGACGAAGCGGCGTGCCTCGCCGGGGCCGATCGTGAACTCGGTCTTCGTGCCGAGCTCCTGCCGCATGCCCAGCGGGCCGTGGACGACCAGCCGCACGCCCCGCAGGGTCACCGCGGCGTCGCCCTCGTTGAGGATCGTGAACACGGCCGTGACCTCGCGCCCGACCTCGTAGGGCCCGGGGTCGAGCCTGACCCGCCCGCTGAGGACGAGCAGCCCGGGCTCGGTCGAGGGCGGACCGTCGCGCCAGTACCGCGTGTCGGCCGGGTCGCCGCCCAGCCGGAGCATGAACATCGTGACGTTGCTCAGCCAGGCCCCCGTGCCCTCGGGGCAGTACCGAGGACCGATGGCCGCCACCGACACGAGACCCGAGCCGTAGTAGAGCTCGCCGGCGATGCCCTGCGCGACGCGGTGGATCGCCTCCTCCCAGGAGGAGAAGTCGCTGGCTTGCCGGGGGGACGCGTAGAACCAGTTGAAGGCGTTGTACGTGGCCTGGTCGCCGCCCGGAGCGTAGAGGAAGCGGCCGAAGCTGGACTCGGCGCCCGCGACGGCGACGAGGAAGGCGGGGTCGACGCCGTGCTCGAGGCCCTCGGCCACGAACACCGGGCCGAGGCCCTGCATCGGCGAGCCGTTCTCGGCCAGGAGGAGTTCGATCTGCTCCGCGGTCGGGGCGGCAGCCGCCGGCGCCGGCACCAGGAGCGCCGCGCCGAGCACGACGGCCACAGTCAGCACCGCGACGGCCAGCGTGATGGAAAATGGGTGACGCCCTCTGCTGCCCACGGACCGGTACCTCCCCTCTCCCGACCCATTATAGGCCTCGCCCGCACGGAAGTCGCCAGAAGCCGTCGGCCCGCCCGGCGACACCCCTGAGGCGCCTCGGGCACGGGCCGCGCCGTGCGTGGACGCGGGCGCGTCGCGGGATAAGATGGCGGCGATGGACCTCACGGCCGACGCCCGCTTCGCCGCCGACGAGCGCTTCCCCGCGCCGCAGGTGCTGCGCCTCTGCCGGCAGGCGATCGCCGCGCGGCGGCTCGACCTCGGGGGCCTGCGCGTCCTGACCGAAGCCGGTGTCGGTTACCACCGCATCGCCCCGGTCGTCGCCGCGCTCGCGGGCGCGACCGAGGTCTACGCGGTCAGCCGCGACAGCGCCCATGCCGCACGCAAGGACGCTGAGGCACAGACGTGGAGCCTCGCCCAGGCGGCCGGCGTGCTCCGGCGCCTGCAGCTGGTCCCCACCCGCCTGCAGGCGCCCCTCGACACCATCGACATCGTCACCGACCTTCCCGGGGTGCGCCCCGTCGACGAGTCGATCCTGCGCACCCTCTCCGACACCGCCGTCGTCACGCTCATGCGCGGCGTCGCCCACTGGCGACCGGCCGACGTCGACATCGCGGGGTGCCGCCGCGCGGGCGTCGCGGTCGCCGGGCTCGACGAGGAGGCGGTCGGCCTGCTGCACTACGTCCCGCTCGCCGTCATCTGGGGTCTCACCGCGCTCGGCGTGGAGGCGACCGGCGGCGTGGTCCTGGTGGCCGGCGCCGGACGCGCCTACCCGTACGTCGTGCGCGGCCTGGCGCAACTCGGGGCGCGCGTGCTCGTGGCGGCGCCGGAGAGCGCCGGCCGCATCGCGCTCTACGGCGGCGAGAAGGTGGCGGACGGCCTCGCCGAGCCGGCCGCCGTCGGCCGGCTCGGCGAGGCCGACGCCCAGGTCCTCGCGCCCGACCTCCCGGGCGACCGGCTGCTCGGCCCCGGCACGCCTCTCGAGACGCACACCGTGGCCACCGAGGCTCCGCACCTCGCCGTCGTCTGCGGTGCCGCCGACATCGAGGCGCGCAGCCTCGCCGAGGCCGGGCTCAGGGTGTGGCCGCCGCCTCACGGCGGCGGGGCGGCGACCGCCGACGAGCTCCTGCCGCGCCCGGTGATCGAGTCGCTGGTCGCGGGTCTGAAGGTCGGCGAGGTGATGGCCCGGGCGCGGCGCGGCGGCTCCTCGCCGGTGGCCGCGGAGCAGGCCGCGGCGGCGGAGGCGCACGCCGAGCTGCTGCCCAAGGACATCGCCGCGCTCCGTCGCTAAGGCGAGGGCGTGCCGCGCCCCCGAACGCCCCCGTCCGACTCCGCGGGGCCGCCCGGAGCCGTACCCGCCTGCGCGACACAGCCCGAGGGCGCATCCCGCACCCGGGGTCGCCCGTCACCCATGCCTCCCCGAACGTCCTCTCCGCGCCGCGCGGCGATATACTGCCGTGCGATGGGACGGCCTCCGACCCGCGAAGGAGCCACGTGGACTTCGATGCCTACGACTTTCACGCCGCGAGCGGCTCGTGGATCGCCAAGGACTTCGTCCACGGCGCCCGCTTCGAGCACGGTCTCGCCTGCATCATCGACCCCGACGTCGTGGTCGGCGACGACGTCAGGCTGGGCAGCCGTGTCCACCTGGCGTCCGGCACCCGCTTCCTCGACGACATCGAGTTCGCCGACGACTGCGTGACGACCGGCGTCTGCCTGCTCGGCGACCACGTCCGGGTGCGCACCGGGTCGTGCATCTCCAAGGCCGTGATCGTCGACGACTGGGCCTTCGTCGGCGCCGGCATCATGTCGTCGCACACCAAGAACATCGACCACGGCCGGCCGCGCGCGCCCAAGCGGCAGCTGCTCACGCGCTACGGCTACGGCGCGGTGATCGGCAGCCGCACCAACACGAGCGCCGGGGTCACGATCGCCCCCGGCGCCATCGTCGGGTACGGCTCGCACGTCGTCGTCGACCTCGACACGCCGAACGGCATCTACTACAACGATCCTCACCCCTACGCCACGCTGCAACGCGAGCTGGACCCGGGCGACCCCTACTTCATGGCGGTCCCGGCCGGGTTCGAGCCGCGGCAGATCGAACCGGAGCTGCTGGCGAAGTACCTGCCGCACTACCGGCCGCCCTCGGCGCGGTCGTGAGCTCGCGCCGCCGCCCGTGACCGCCTCGCCCGAGCCCGGCCCCGTCGGCGTCGCCGCGATCCTCGAGGCTCTCGCCGGCGAGGGTCGCCTGCTCGACACCGTGGTCGCGCCGGGTGACGACCCCGCGGCTCTCGAGGTGCGCCGCCTCGAGACCGACAGCGGGGCCGGCCCCGGCGACCTCGCCTGGAGCCGGCGACCGGGCTGCGCCGCCGCGTTCGGCGGCACTCTCCTGCTCTGCGGCCCGGACGGGCCCGGCACGGACGCGCCGCGACAGGGCCGCGTGGTCGCCGTGTGCGCCAACCCGCGCCTCGCCATGGCGCGCGTGGTCGAGCGCTTCTTCGCCGGGCTGACCATCGACCGCGCCCCCGAGTACGCCGACCCCGGTCTCGCGGCGGCCGCGGCGGCCCGCGGCGCCTGGGTCATGAACGCCCGCCTCGGGCACGACGTCACGCTCGGCCCGCACTGCACGATCGGCTGCAGCGGCATGGGCTACGAGCGCGACGACGACGGGCGGCTGGTCAAGTTCCCGCAGACGGGCATCGTCGTCATCGAAGACGACGTGGACATCGCCGCCCACGCGACCGTGCAGAGGGCGGCCATCGGCACCACGGTGCTGCGCCGCGGAGCGAAGATCGGCCCTCACGCCAACATCGGCCACAACGTCGACATCGGCGAGGACGTGCTCGTCGCCGGCCACGCCCAGATCGGCGGCGGCGCCCGCATCGGCGCCGGCGCCGTCGTCTGGCAGAGCGCCGTGGTCGCCAACGGCGTCAGCGTCGGCGCGGGCGCCGTCGTCGGCATGAGCGCCGCCCTCCGCCACGACGTCGGTCCCGGCGAGGTCTGGGCCGGCAACCCCGCGCGCAAGCTGCGCTGAGCTCGCAAGGCTGCGGCGCGGCTGCACCGCCGGCGACTACCCCTCGAGCGCCCGCCCGATGAACTCGACCTGGGCGGGAGCCGCTCCACGCCAGTAGTCGCCGCCGTGTCCTCCCTTGCTGAAGCCGCCGGACGCCGGCTCGGGCAGCACGGCCGTGAGGCGGACCACGTCGCGCCAGAAGCGATCCTCGGTGCCGCAGTCGACGCGCACGCGCAGGCCGGCGAGCCGGCCGGCATGGGCGATCACGTCGTGGCGGGCGAAGTCGGCCGGCCCGTCGAAAGCGTCACCCGGCCCGCGCAGCATGTCGGCGTACGAGCTCCAGACCGCGGGACTGACGGCGACCACCGCGGCGAACAGCTCCGGCCGCGTCTCGGCGGCGAGCAAGGCGCCGTACCCCCCCATCGACCAGCCGATGATCGCGCGGCGATGCTCCCCGAGACGGTAGCGCTCGGCGCAGCGGGGGATGAACTCGTCGAGCAGCATCGCGAGACGGTCCTCTCCGCTCGCCCGCGGATGCCAGTAGGACTCGCCCCCGGCGACGGCGGCGAGCGCGAAAGCCTTCACGTCGTCGTCGCCGACCGCCTCGGCGAGCGGCTCGGCGAACCACACCGGGGGACCGCCGCCCCGGGCAGGGAGGGCGAAGCAGACCGGAAGGGGGTCCCCCGGTCTCACGCCCGGCGGCCAGACGATCGCGTAGGGCACGGGCTCCGGGACGGTACGCGAGTGCAGCTCGCCGTGGTGGACCGACGTCGTCGATGGGGGCGCCTCGCGAGCCTCGGGCCGGAACGCGGCGGCGAGGGCGCCCGGCCACTCGCCGGGCGGGAGCCGGCGTGAGACCGCGGCGGCGCCGAGAGCGCCGGCGCCGGCCGCGAGTCCGGCGCCGGCGAGGAACCGGGCGCGCGTCATCTTCTCGTGCCCTATCAGCTCGTCCACTGCCGCACCCCCTCGGCCCCGGCCTGGCTGCCCTCAGGGACTTCGAGTCGTCACGGCCCGCAGCACCCCGGCCACCTCGTCGCGCTCCTCGCGGGTGCGCAGCAGCTTCGCCGCCATCGTCACGGGGTGGCCGCCGCCCGTCACCGCGGGCGTCGTCAGGGCACGGGCCTCCATCGTGTGCGCTGTCTCGACGAACGCCTCCGCCGACAGCTCCACGAAGCCCTCGGTGGCCCGCGACAGGCGCGCCGGGTGCAGGCGCGCGAGCAATGTGGGGGTCGCGAAGAGCGCTGCGTCTCGCGAGGCGTAGGCGCGCAGCGCCGCCCGGCGTCGAGGCCACGCCCCGCCGGCGGGCACCAGCCGGGTGGCCCAGCCCGGGCTGAGCGGGGTGCGGACCGCCCCGCAGAGGATGCGCGCCGGCGTGGCCCGGAGGCCGGCCGCCGTGTCGTCGCACTCGTCGTCCCCGGCGACCGCCGCTCCGTCCCCGGCGACCGCCGCTTCGCACCCTGCGTCCGCCGCTC
This sequence comes from Thermoleophilia bacterium, assembly GCA_035464075.1. Lineage (GTDB taxonomy): Bacteria > Actinomycetota > Thermoleophilia > UBA2241 > UBA2241 > UBA2241. The sequence continues at coordinate 10,692 of DATHSP010000365.1, forward strand.
CGCCTTCGCTGCCACCCGCCCCCTGGCCGGCGGCCTCAAGGGCATCGGCCAGGGCCAGCGCCGCCGCCACGTGGTCGGCGTGCGCGTCGTAGGGGAAGGGGACGACGACGAAGTCAGGCCGCACGCGGTCGAGTTCCTGCCGGAGGCGCGCCGCCAGGCGCTCCCGCTCGGCGGGCAGGCCCCCGTCGGTGAAGCCCCAGAGGTCGACGTCGTCGACGCCGAGCACCGCGCAGGCGGCGTGCAGCTCGGCCGCACGGACGTCGCCGATGCCGATGACCGGTGCCGTGGACGGCGCCGGGGGGGGAGAGGGCGCTGACGCGGGCGCCGGTGCGCCCGGCGCCGACGCCGTCGGGTGACGTCCGACGCTCGTGGCCGCACCTGTCGTGAGGCAGACGACGCGTACGGGGTCGCCGCGCCGGCGCAGCGCGGCGAGGGTGGCGCCGCACATGAGGGTCTCGTCGTCAGGGTGCGGCGCCAGCACGAGGACCGCGCCGGGACCGGGCAGCCCGAGCGCCGGAGCGACGCCGGCGACACTGCGCCGGCCGGCCCGGTGCCACTCCGCCCGCAGCACGACGGCGTTGGCGACCGCGGCCGCGGGCGTGAGAACCGCGCGCACGATGCCGCGGAGGCGCCGCGCCGACGCCGTCCAGCGGCGCAGGCGCGGACCAAGCGCCGCGGTCAGCGTGCGGCGCAGCGGTGCCGGATCACCGCGCGAGTAGAACGCCTCGGCCCGCAGGCCACTCCACTGTGCAAGCCGCGGCCGCACGCCATGGCGCAGGTCGCGCACCGTGTAGGCCGCCTCGGGCACCAGCCAGACCCAGCGCCGCGGTCGCGGCGCCGGATGCCGCCGGCGCGACGGCCCCGGATGCCCGGCCGCCGGCCGCGGGCGCGCCGAGCGGCCGGCGCGAGCACCTCCCTCCACCTCACGCCAGTCTTCGTCGCCGAGCGCCCAGCGGTGCGCCGCCAGCGGCAGGTTGGTGCCGCACGCGGTGGCGAGCCCCATCCAGGTCCAGGGGCGGAAGTTCGCCTCCATGAGCCGGAAGCTGCCGTCGCGCGCGTCGTGCTTGTACTCGACCTGCGAGATGCCCTCGTAGCCGAGCTCGGCGAGGAGGGCGACGCCGGCCGGCACCAGACCGGGCTCGTCGACGGTCTCGGCCAGCCTGGCGATGCCGAGACCGGGCGGGTGCTGCTTCAGCTTGCGCCCCGTGAAGGCGACGTGGCCCCCCGCGCAGACGAAGAGACCCGCCGTGTAGAGCTGGTCGTCGCCGCCGGGGACGTACTCCTGCAACAGCAGCTCGATGTCGCCCGTCCTCGCGAGCGCGGCACACAGCTCGCCGGCGTCGGCGCAGCGCAGCGCCTTGGCGCCGAGCGCCTTGACGCCGAGGTGCGAGAAGGCGGGCTTGAGGATCGCCGGGTACGGGCACTCGGCGGCGGCCGCCTCGAGCTCGGCGGCAGGGCCCCACCGCGTCCACGGCGCGGCCACGCCGGCCCGCGCGGCCGCCTCGAGCTGGGTCCGCTTGTCGAGCAGTTCGGCCAGCGGACGCACGGCGCCGAACGCCGGGCGCAGCCCGGCCGCCCGCAGGCGCCCCGCGGCCGCCCACACGGCTCCGAGGGCGGCGTCGTGACAGACGAAGAGCGACGCCACCGACGCCGCCGCGCCACGCCCGCCTGCCGCGCCGCCGCGGGCCGCGCTGCTGCCGTCTGCGCCGCCGCCGGCCACATCGCCGCCGAACCCCAGGCGGCCGGCGAGCGCGACGAGGGACTCGATGAGGCCGTCGGGGTCGCTCCGCCAGTCGGGGGCCAGGTGCGTGCGTGCGAAGCGCGTCGCCATGGCCGGGGCGTGCGCGTCGTAGTGGACCGCGTGGCAGGTGACGCCCTCCTGACCGAGCGCACGCACGACGGCGAGGCCGGTCGAGCCGGACATACCGACGACGATCGCGCTGCCGCTCGCTCGGTCCGCGGTCATGGCTCCATCCTCGTGTCGCTCAACCGTCCCCCGCGCCCAGCCCGACGCGGATGCAGCCCCGGACGAGGCCGTCAGAACGCTACTACCTCGTTCGCGCCGGCGAAAGCGGGCCGGGGCGCTGCGCGCCGGCCGCGCCCGGCACGATGGTAGAATGGCGCACCAACGACGGCACGCGGACGCCTGTCGGCCCGACCTCACGGGCGCCGCCCACCACGCTACCGGAGGCGCCACCATCCCGATCCTGCGACGACGTCCGGGCGCGCGCCGCCGAGGCGCGAGCGGCGGCTACCGGCTCCTCCTCAAGGACTCGGTCATCTACGGCACCGGCCGGGCCGTGCAGAAGCTCCTCATGGCGCTGCTGCTGCCGCTCTACACGGCGTACCTGACGCCGGCCGACTACGGCATCCTCGGTATGGTCGTGACGGTCACGACCTTCCTCGACGTCTTCGTCACCCTGGGCTTCGATGTCGCCTTCTCGCGTTTCTACTTCGACGACACCTCGCCCGAGGGACGCCGCAAGGTCGTCACCAACGTCTTCTACGTCTCGACCGTCTACCCGGCGATCGTCATCGGGACCTGCGCCGTCATCATGCCCCAGCTCGCGCCCTGGCTGCTCGGTGAGGAGTACTCGGCCGGCGACTGGAAGTACTTCGTCGTCGCCCTGGTCACGCTCTTCTTCACCAACCTCAACGACCTGCCCTTCCACCTCCTGCGCCTCGAGCACAAGCCGTGGCGCTTCAGCGCCTACATCTTCGCCCGCATCGCCGTGCAGGTCCCGCTCTCAGTCCTGTTCGTCGCCGTCTTCGACTGGGGCCCGATGGGCGTGCTGGGCGCCAACCTGTTCACCGCCGTCGGCCTCCACCTGGCACTGCTGCCGGTCTACGTGCGCCGCCTGAACCGGCTGCCCGACCCGAAGGTCCTGCGGCCGATGACGGCGTTCGCCGTGCCCGCCCTCTTCACTGGCGTCTCTTTCTACTGGTTGAAGATCTCGGACCGCTTCTTCCTGCTCCACTACCAGGGCAAAGCCGAGGTCGGCCTCTACACCGTCGCCAACTCGCTGGCGCAACCGGTGTACCTCGTCCTCATGGCCTTCCGCATGGCGTGGCCGCAGTGGCACTACTCGAAGCTCGGCGACCCCGAGACCCACAAGCGCATCGTGGCCCGCAGCTCCACGTACTTCCTCGCCCTCAACGGCTTCATGCTGGTCGTTCTCGGCGCGCTGCTGCCGCTCCTCGCGCACCTGCTGCTCAACGAGCGCTTCTGGAGCGTGGTGCCGACGACCTTCGTGCTCGCCCTGTCGATCGCCATCTACGGCGCCTACTTCATCTTCTGGGTGGGCTCCAACGTGGCGAAGAAGAACCAGATGGTCCCCGTCTTCTTCGCCATCTCGTCGGCCGTCAACGTGGGGCTCAACTTCCTCTTCGTCCCCGCGTACGGGATGTGGGCGGCGGCCTGGAACACGGTGATCGGCTACGCGATCCTCGCCGTCACCATCTACTTCTACTCGCGACGCTACTACCCGATCCCGTACGAGTGGCCGCGCCTCCTGAAACTGATCGGCGCCACGGCGCTCGCCCTGGCCGCCGTCTTCGGAGTCATGCAGCTCATCGGGCTGGAGACCTCGCTGCCGCTGTCCGACCTCGTCTGGCGCACCGCCGCCGCCCTGCCGGCGGTGGCCGTGTTCCCTCTGGCGCTGGTCGTCAGCGGGTTCTTCAATCCCGGCGAGCGCGAGAAGCTGCTTGGGCCCGTGCGCCGCCTGAGAAAGGGTGGGCGGGGGGAGACCGCGCCGCCCGAGCACGAGTCCGAGGAGGAAGCCAGCGAGGCGCTCGAGACCGAGGCCCGCCTCGACGTGACCGAGAAGGGCGGGCTCAACCCGTGAAGCGCCTCCTCGTCGTCGCCAACCCCTTCCCGCCCCTGGCGAGCGCCGGCACCGCTCGCGTCCTCCGCTTCCTGCGCCACCTGCCCGACCACGGGTGGGAGGCGACGGTGCTCACGGCCGAGGCGCACGGCCCGGCGCCGACGCCGGAATTCGTGCGCGTCGTGCGCACCCCGACCCTGGTGCCGCGCGCGCTGCTGCAGGGCGGCCGGCGGGCGAAGCTGGCCGGCTGGCTGTTCGTGCCCGACCCGTACGCACCCTGGATCCCGACCGCCGTGGCGGCGGGCCGCAGGCTGCTCGCCGCCGAGTCGTTCGACGCCGTGCTCTCGAGCCACCCGCGGGCGAGCACGCACGTGGTCGCGTCATGCCTGGCGCGGCCCGGTGGCCCGCCCTGGCTGGCCGACTACCGCGACCGCCGCTTCGCCAACGACGTCCGCCCGTACCCGACGGCGGCCCACGCCGCGGCGATGCGGCGGCTCGAGGCACACGTCCTGCGGCGCGCCGCCGCGGTGAGCGCGATCAACCAGCCGATCCTCGACGACCTCATCGCCCGCCACCCGTGGCTCGGCGGGCGCGGCCACGTGCTGCCCAACGGCTACGACGAGCTCGAGACCCCCGAGCCGGTCGACCTCGGCCCCGGCTTCTGGATCGTGTACACGGGCCGGCTGTACAGGCGCGAGCGGGTCCTCGAGTCCTTCCTCGCCGCCCTCGCGACGCTGCCTGACGACGTCAAGGTCCTCTTCGTCGGCGACGCGCCGCGCGTCGTGCCCGTCGCCGAACGGCTTGGCGTCGCCCACCGCGTCCACGTCGAGCCGCTCGTCCCGCTCGGCGTAGCGCTCGGCTACCAGCGGGCCGCGAGCGCCCTGCTGCTCATCACACACGAGCGACCCGAGTCGATGTCGAGCAAGGTCTTCGAGTACCTGCGGTCGGGGCGGCCGGTCTTCGCCATCACCGGCCCGGAGACGGCCGCCGCCCGCGTGCTCGAGACCGTCGGCGGCGCCGTCGCGGTGGGCCACGACGGCGACATCCGCACCGCGCTCGGCGACCTCGTCGCCGCGGTGCGCGCCGGCGCGGCGCCCGTCGCGGACGCCGCCGCCCTGGCGCGGTACGATATGGCCAGCGTGACGGCCGAACTCGCGGCCGTCCTCGACCGGCTCGCGGCAGGAGGCGACCACTGACGGCGGCTGCCGACAGCACCCGGGCGCCGTCCCGGCGCCGCTCCGCCGACCTCGTCGCCGTCGGCGCCGGGACGGCGCTCACCCTCGTGCTCGCCTACGCCGTGGCCTACCGGCCGCTCATGGGCATGGCCGCGCTCGTCGCGTTCGCCGCCGCGGCCGCGCTCGTCCTGCGGCGGCGCGAGATCGGCGCGGTCTCCCTGCGGTCGCTGCTCGTCGGCCTCGTGCTCCTGCTGCCCTCGGCCGCCCTGATCGGACCCGTGGCTGGGCTGCCGGTGGCCCCGCAACTCTTCGCCTTCCGCCTGCTCCTCGTCGCCGTCGCCGCTCTCGGCGTGCCGGCGCTCCTGCTCTCCGAGGCGCGGCCTCTCGACGTCGAGCGCTGGCGACCGGCGCTGCCGCTCGCCCTCTGGGTGGGCTGGCTCTGCCTCGCGCTGCTGTGGGCGCCTGACAAGACCGCCGGGCTGACCTACCTCGCCCTCCTGGGCACCATGCTCGCGGTCCTCGCGGCGACGGCCGTCGCCGGTCTGACCCAGCGCCGCCTGGTGGCCTTCGGGGTCACGATGATCGCCGCCTACGCGGCCATCGTCGGCATCACGGGCCTCGAGGCCACGTCGGGCCTGCGCCTGCCCACGTCGCGCCTCGCCGAGGGAGCCGGCTCCCAGTACTTCGCCGTGACCAGCGTCTTCCACAACCAGAACGACCTCGCCACCTACCTCGCGATCTGCTGGCCTTTCCTGCTCGGCGCGGCCTTCTTCACCCGCCGGGTCGGCTGGCTCGTGCTCGCCGTGCTGCTGGCCCTGCCGGGCGCTCTCGCCTTCGTGCGCACCGGCTCCCGCTCGAGTCTGCTCGCCGCCGGTCTCTCCACCGTCGTGCTGCTGGTCGTGCTGGCACAGCCCGGCAGCTGGCTGCGCACGCGCCGGGCCTCGATCGTCGGGGCGGTGCTGGCCCTTGCCCTCTTCGCCGGCGCCGGCTACCTCCTCTTCAACGACTCGACGGACCCGATGCTCCGCCAGTTCCGCCTCTCCGCCCTGGTCGAGGACGTCACCGAGGGCAGCGGCTCGGGCAGCATCCGCAGCGAGCTCTACCAGCGCGGCCTGGCCATCGCCGGCGGCTCGCTCCTGCTCGGCGCCGGACCCGGACAGGCCCCGGTGCTCCTCACCGCGGGCATCGGGGGCACCAACCTCGGCAACCTCCACAACTGGTGGCTGGAGCTGTACGCCGAGGGCGGCCTCCCCGGGTTCCTGCTCCACGTCACCTTCGTCCTCGGACTGCTGTGGGGCCTGCTGCGCCGCGCCCGCGCCCCGGGGAGCCCCCTCGTTCGCTATCTCGCCACCTGCGCCTTCGCCGCCCTGGCGGGCTTCAGCCTCGGTGCTCTGGGGCCGAGCCGGACGCTGATCTTCGTCCCGATGTGGATCCTCTACGGTCTCTCGCTCACCATCCTCGCCGCGCCCTGGGCCGCCGAGGACACCGCCGGCCCCGACGAGCGAGAGCGCCCGTGAGGGTCCTCGTGGTCTCGCACCTGTACCCCTACCCCGGCGTGGACCGCCACCTGTTCGTCCACGAGCAGTGCCTCGCCCTGCGCGGCCTCGGCGTCGAGATGCACGTGGTCTCCCCGACGCCCTGGATCCCGCGCGTCCTCTGGTCGAGCAGTCGGATGCGCCGCCGCGGCAGCAAGCCGCCACGAGCCGTCCGCGACGGCATCGTCGCCGACTACCCGCGCTTCCCGCAGCCGCCGCGGCGCCTCCTCTTCGACCGCCTCGGCGACCTCGCCTACCGGCGCGTGCGCCGCCTGCCGGCCGTGACCTGCGAGCGCTACGACCTCATCCACGCCCACCAGGCGCTCCCCGACGGCGCCGTCGCCGCGCACCTGAGCCGCGACCTCGGCGTGCCGTACCTCGTGACCGTGCACGGCGCCGACGTGAACCGCGGCCTCGAGGGCGCGGGTCCGGTCGCGCGGCGCACCGCCGAGGTCCTCGAGGGGGCGGCGGCGGTCGTCGCCGTGTCGGGTGTGCTCGCCCGCCGCCTCACGGCGCGCGTCCCGCTCGACGCCGTGCACGTCGTCCAGAACGGCGTCCCGGCCGGCCTGCACGGCGTGCCGCCGTCCGACTATCTCCCCGGCCACCGCATCGTGCTCGCCGCCGGGCGCCTCGTCGCCGGCAAGGGATTCGAGCACGTGCTCGAGGCACTGGCGCGGCTCGCCGGCAGCCGCGACGACCTCCGTGGCGTCGTCGCCGGCGAGGGCGCCCTGCGGCGGCGGCTCGAAGCCCTCGCCGCCGAGCTCGGCCTCGCCGACCGCGTCGCCTTGCCGGGACGCCTCGAGCACGAGGACCTCCTGGCGATGATGGCGCGGGCCGACGTCTTCGCCCTGCCCAGCGCCCCCGAGGGGTTCGGCCTCGTGCACCTCGAGGCGATGACCCAGGGCACGCCGGTCGTCGGCTGCCTCGACCAGGGACCCGCCGACTTCATCGAAGATGGCGTGAGCGGCCACCTCGTCCCTTACGGCGACGTCGCGGCCCTCACCCGTGCCCTCGCCGCGACCCTCGACGACCCCGAACGGGCACGGGTCGTCGGTGCGGCGGGGCGCAAGGTCGCCGAGACGTACACCTGGGAGCGGAACGCGCACCGCATGCTCGAACTCTACGAGCAGTGCGCGTCCGCGGCCCGCCCCGCGAGCGCCCCGTGAGCGCCGTCGCGCCGAAGACAAGGAAGGACTGACCGATGCGCCTCGACCGCTTTCTCGCCCGCGCCGCGGATACGCCGCCGGCAGTCGTGCTGCAGGCGACCTTCGCCAACGGCCTCGGCATCATCCGCGACCTCGCCGCCCACGGCGTCCCCGTGCTCGCCCTGGACCCCAACCCGCGCGCCGTCGGCCTGCGCTCGCGCTTCGCCGCCGGCCTCGTCTGCCCCGACCCGAAGAAGGACGCCGAGGCCTTCCTCCTCTTCCTCGAGACCCTCGGCCGGCGGTTGCCGCGGCGCGCCGTCGTCTTCCCGACCCACGACGAGTCGATCTGGCCGCTCTCCCGCGAGGCCGAGCGCCTGGCGCCCTGGTACATCGTCCCGTTCTCGCGCTGGGACACGATGGCGCGGCTCTACGACAAACGTCAGCAGATGGAGGCGGCCTGGCGCTGCGGCGTCGACACGCCGAAGACCGTGTTCGTCGACGCCGCCGCCGACCTCGAGCGCGCCGCCGAGGAGATCGGCTTCCCGGCGATCCTCAAGCCGGTCGAGTCGCTGGCCTTCAAGCAGCGCTTCCACCGGCACGTGCTCGAGATCCACAGCCGCGAGGAGCTCGACCGCGTCTACGCCACCGTCGACGACTGCGGCACGCTGATGTACCAGGAGATCGTCCCCGGAGGCGATGACGCGCTGTTCACGGTCGGGTCGTACCTCGACGCCGGCTCTCGCCCGATGGCGGTGTTCACCGGGTACAAGCTGCGCCAGCACCCGCCGCGCTTCGGCGTCTGCCGGATGGGCGTGAGCGCCTGGGACGCCGGCCTCGCCGAGGCCGGCGTCCGCCTGCTCAAGGAGCTCGGCTACTGGGGCGTCAGCCAGGTCGAGTTCAAGCGTCATGCCGGGGACGGGCGGTACTGCCTCATGGAGGTGAACGCACGCCACTGGATGTGGCACTCGCTGGCCACGGTCTGCGGCGTGAACCTCTCGCACGTCGCCTACGCGGACGCGATCGGCCGGCCCTACACGGCGCCGCGGCAGGTCGACGGCCCACGCTGGGCGCTCACCATCACCGACACACGCGACGCGGTGCGCGAGGTCGCCCGCGGCGAGAGAGACCTCCTGCCGTGGCTCGCGTCCTACCGCGGCGTGCGGCAGGACGGCGTCCTCTCGCTCAAGGACCCGGTGCCCGGGGCCCTGATCCTCGGCCGCCAGTTGCGCAGCGTCGCGCGGGCGCGCTTCGCCACCAAAGAGGAGGCCAAGCCGTGAGGCTCCAGCGCGTCCTCGACGCCGCCGCGGCACGGCCCCCGGCGATCGTGTTCCAGGTCGGGTACGCCAACGGGCTGGGCGTGATCCGCGACCTCGCCCGGGAGGGCGTCCCCGTGCTCGCCCTCGACGCCGACCCGCGGGCCCTGGGGCTGCACTCGCGCCTCGCCGTGGGGATGCTCTGCCCCGACCCGAAGGCCGACGAAGAGGCCTTCATCACGTTCCTCGAGGGGCTCGGCGCGCGGCTGCCGCAGAGAGCCGTCGTGTTCCCGACCCACGACGAGTACATATGGCCGCTCTCGCGTCACGCCGAGCGGCTGCGGCCGTGGTATCACGTGCCGTTCGCGCGCTGGCCGGCGATGCGCCGCCTGCACGACAAGCGTGCCCAGCTCGAGACCGCCTGGGCGACCGGCGTGGACACACCAAGGACGGTGTTCCTCGACGGCGAGGCCGACCTCGAGCACGCCGTCGAGGTGTCCTACCCCGGCGTGCTCAAGCCGGTCGACTCGCTCGCCTTCAAGCGGCGCTTCTTCCGGCCCGTGCTCGACGTCGACGGGCCCGACGACGTGCGCCGCCTGTGGCCCGAGATCGCCGACCTCGGCACCATCATGCTCCAGGAGCGCGTGCCCGGCGGCGACGACGAGCTCTGGACGGTCGGCTCCTACCTCGACCGCGACTCGCGCGCCCTCGCCCTCTTCACCGGGCGCAAGCTGCGCCAGCACCCGCGCGGCGCCGGCTCCTGCCGCCTGGGCGAGGCGGTGTGGGACGAGGGCCTCGCCCAGGCGGCCGTGCGGCTGCTCAAGGCCCTGCGCTACTGGGGCGTGAGCCAGGTCGAGTTCAAGCGCGACCCGCGCGACGGCCGCTACTGCCTCATGGAGGTCAACGCACGCCACTGGCTGTGGCACTCGCTGGCGGCCGCCAGCGGCGTGAACCTCTCCTTCGTCGCCTACGCCGACGCGATCGGGCGGCCGTTCGTCGCCCCGCGCCAGCGCGACGGCGGCAAGTGGATCGTCGCCAGCAAGGACCTGCCCCTGGCGCTGCGCGAGGTCTGGCGCGGCGAGCTCGGCCCCGGCGAGCTGGCGCGCTCGCTCGCCGGCGTGCGCGCCGACGGCGTGCTCTCGCCGCGAGACCCGGTGCCCGGTCTCCTCAACGTGTGGCGGGTCGGGAAGCAGATCGTGACGCGGCGGCCGAGCCGGAGGGTCGAGCTCTGAGCGGCCCGCCCGAGCCAGATGGCCGAGCCCTGAGCGGCCCGCCCGAGCTCGCCGTCTTCCTCGATGTGCCCGCGGCGTGGCGGCCGAGGGCCGAGTGGGTCCTCGGCACGCTGCTGGCCGGGCTCGGCCGGCGGCCGCGGTTCACGGGGGACGGCGGCGACGCCGCGGTCTGCGCGCTCGCCTACGCGGCGCGTCCGGTCGCCGAGGTCCCGACGGTGCCCCTGTCGAGGACGGCGCTCGAGCTCTTCGCGGCGACCGCTCCGCTGCCCCCCGGCTCGTACGCGCGCTACGAGACCCCGGCCGGTGAGCTGCCCGGGGCTTTCCCGGCCGCCTCGCCGCAGCCGCACGGAGACACGCGCCGCACCCTCCCCGCCGCCTCTCCGGAGACCGCCGGGTTCTGCGCCCCCTTCGATCTCGTCGCCTCGTCGTTCGTCCTCCTCGCCGCCTGGGACGAGCGCACGCACGCCGAGCGTGACCGTTTCGGCCGCCTGCCGTTCTCCGCGTCGGTCTTCGCCGAGAACCCGGCCCTGAGCATCGACGAGCCGGCGGTCGATCGCGCCGCGGCGCTGCTGCGCGCGGTGCTGGCCCCGCGCCTCGACGAGCTCGGCCGGCCGCCGCTGCCACCGCCGGGCTGGATGTGGCGCGAACGCGGCGACGCCGCCGACGGAGCGGAGGGCGACGGCGATGCCGGGGCCGCCGGCCCCGGCTTCGCCGTCGCCCTGACCCACGACGTCGACAACCTCTGGCGCTGGACCCGGCGCGGGTTCGCCGCCAGCGGCTACCGCAGCCTGCGCGGCCTTCGCCGCCTCGACCCGCGACCGCTGGCGCGCGAGGCCGGCGACGTGGCGCACTGGCTGACCCATCATCTGCCCCGGCGCACCGACCCGTACTGGACCTTCCCGCAGATGCTGGCCGGCGAGGACGCGCGCGGCGTCGACTCCACGTTCTTCGTGATCGCCCGGCACACCCATCGCCGGGACGGCAACCAGCCGGCCGTCTATCAGCGACGCATCCCCGAGGTGCTCAGCCTGCTGCGCCGCGCCGGCCGCGAGGTCGGGCTGCACGGCAACGACAGCGACCGCCTCGGCGTCTCGCCGCTGAACGACGACCGCAAGGACCTCCGCGCCCGCGCCCGCGACGACGTGCGCGGCGTCCGCTACCACTACCTCCGCTGCCTCTACCATGAGACCCTGCCGCTCGTCGACGCCGCCGGGCTCGACTACGACTCCAGCCTGGCGTTCGCCGAGCACGAGGGTTTCCGCTGCGGCACCGCTCTGCCGTTCCACCCGTACCTGCTGGCGGAGGAGCGCCCGCTGCGCCTCGTGGAGCTGCCCCTGGTGATCATGGACACGACCCTGCACCAGCCCCAGTACCGGGCGCTGGCGGCGCCCGCCGCCGAGGAGGCGGCGCGCGCCGTCCTCGAACGCGTGCGCGCGGCGGGCGGCGCGGTCGCCCTCCTGTGGCACAACATGCGCTTCGACCGCCGCGCCGCCGAGGGCTACGACGAGGTCTACTGGCGGCTGGTCGACTGGGTGCTGGCCGGCGGCGGCACGGCAGGGGCCGCCGGAGCCGTCGTCGACCGCTGGCGAAGCGCCCTCGGCGAGGACGTCTTCTCGGCCGGCATCGCGCCCCCGCCCTGCGCGGGCGCCTGCGCCGGCGCACCGCGCGCCGGCCTCACGCCGGCCGTCGCCGCGCCCTCCGGCGCCCCGCCGTCCGGCGCTCCGGGAGCGGCCCCGTGACCCGCGTGCTGCAGCTGTCGGTCGTGCACCGGCCGGACGACCCCCGCATCCACGAGCGCGAGTGCCGCACCCTCGTCGACGCCGGCCACCAGGTGGCGTACATGGCGCCGGGGGACGAGGAGGGCTTCGACGCCCACGGCGTGCTGCACCTGCCGCTGCCGGCGCGGCCGCGCGCGCAGCGCGCGCTCCACACGCCGGCGATCCTCAAGACGGTGCGCGCGCTGCGGCCCGCCGTCGTCCACGTCCACGATCCCGAGCTGCTCGCGCTCTTCCCCGTCCTGCGGCCGCTCGTGCCGCGGCTCGTCTACGACATGCACGAGTACGTGCCCCAGCAGGTCGCGGCCAAGCACTACATCCCGGCGCCGGTCCGGCCCGCCGCCTCGGGCGCCGCGGCCCTCGGCCAACGCACGCTGGCCGCTCTGGCCGACGGGGTCGTCACGGTGACGGAGGCCCAGCTGGAGGCGCTGGGGCAGCGGCCGGCGCTGCGCACGACGCTGCCCAACTACCCGCGCTTCGCGCGCTTCACCGACCCTCGGCCGCGGCCCGACCTCGCCGACGAGCGCCTGAAGCTCGTCTACGTCGGCAGCCTCTCGAAGGGCCGCGGCTGCGGCGTGATGCTCGACGTCATGGCACAGGTCGCCGATCGCGCCGTCCTGTACCTCGGGGGCACGTTCGCCGACCCCGGGTGGGGCCGCGAGGTCGAGACCCGCGTCGCCGGCGAACTCGCCGGCGCCGTGCGCCTCCTCGGCCGCGTGCCGCCCACCGACGTGCCCGGCGTGCTCGCCGCCGCCGAGGTCGTCTGGGTGCCGGCGCAGCAGACCTCGCAGTACGCCCTGCCGACCGTCGCGACCAAGCTGTACGAGGGTCTCGCCGTGGGACTCGCGGCGCTGGTCTCCGACCTCCCCGGCCGCAGCGAGCTGGTGCGCGAGGAGCGCTGCGGTATCACCGTGCCGCCCACGGTCGAGGGCCACCTGGGCGGCGTCCAGCGGCTGACCGTGGACCGTGACGCCGTCGCGCCGATGGGCGAGCGCGGCCGCGCCGCCGTGCGCGAGCGCTACTCCTGGGAGGTCGTGGAGGGCCGTCTGGTAGACTTCTACGCCGAGCTGACGAGGGGAGTCGCGAGCGCATGACCATCGAGCGGTACACCAACGTGCTCGTCCTGGCGCCGCACACCGACGACGGCGAGTTCGGCTGCGGCGGCACCATGGCGCGCCTCATCGAAGGCGGAGCGCGCGTCACCTACGCCGCCTTCAGCACCGCCGCCAAGAGCGTCCCCGAGGGCTTCCCCAAGGACGTTCTCAAGCGCGAGGTACGCGCTGCCACGGCTGTGCTCGGCATCCCCGAGACCGACCTCAAGGTCTACGACTTCGAGGTCCGCACCTTCCCGACCGTGCGCCAGGAGATCCTCGAGGAGATGATCGTCCTCCAGCAGGAGCTCCGCCCCGACTGCGTGCTGATGCCGGCCCTCATCGACCTCCACCAGGACCACAAGACGGTGGCCGAGGAGGGCCTGCGCGCCTTCAAGCGCACCACGGTGATGGCCTACGAGATCCCCTGGAACAACATCAACTTCAACCACCAGGCGTACGTGCGCCTCGAGGAGCGCCACGTCGACAAGAAGGTCCAGGCCCTGGCCTGCTACGAGAGCCAGGGCCACCGCAACTACACGCGCGAGGACTACATCCGCAACATCTCGCTCACCCGCGGCATCGACGTGGGCCTCGACCACGCCGAGGTCTTCGAGGTCTACCGCCTCATCCTCTAGCGGCTCCGGCCACCCTGCCCTCATGACCCTGCCCCCCCTGAAGCTCGTGCTCACCGCGGTCGGCTGCCCGGGCGCCTCCACGCTGATCCGCATGCTCAAGGCGAACGGCGAGCGCGAGATCGCGATCCACGGCGTCGACATGCGCGACGAGGCGATCGGCCGCTTCCTGTGCGACGAGTTCACGCAAGTGCCCGCAGGTTCGAGCGCGGAGTACCCGGGGGCGCTCGAGGCCGTCGTGGCGCGGGCGCGGGCCGACATCGTCTTCGTGCAGTCCTCGGCCGAGGTCGGCCCGGTCGCGCGCCACCGTGCGGTCCTCGAGCGCTACGGCGCGCGCGTCCTCGTCGCCGATCCGCAGGCCATCGACCTCTGCAACGACAAGGCGGCGATGGCCGCCGCGCTCGAGGGCTCCCCGGTGCCGCAGCCACGCACCCTGCAGCCGGCGAGCCTCGAGGAGTTCGTCGCCGGCTGCGCGGAGCTCGGCTACCCCGGCGTGCCCGTCTGCTTCAAACCGCCGGTGGCCAAGGGGTCGCGCGGCTTCCGCGTGCTCTCCGCCGACGTCGACCGCGTGCGCCAGCTCCTGCACGCGCGGCCGCTCAGCCGCGCCATGACGCTCGACGAGTTCGTCGACCTCTTCCGCGACGTCGAGTCCTTCCCGCACCTGCTCCTCATGGAGTACCTCGACGGCCCCGAGTTCACCGTCGACGCGCTCGTCGACGGCGGCGAGCTCGTCCTCCACCAGACGAAGACCCGCGAGCGTGTCGAGACCGGGGTCGCCATGGCCTTCCGCACCGTCGAGCGCCCGGACCTGGTCGCGACCGCGGGCCGCGTCTGCCGCGCCCTGGGCCTCGACTGGTTCGTCAACGTGCAGTTCATCGGCGACCGCCTGCTCGAGGTCAACCCGCGGGTCTCGACCTTCGTCTACCAGGAGGACTTCGTCCTCCCGTACCTCGGCCTGAAGTACGCCCTCGGCGAGCTCGACGCGGCGGCCGTCGCCGCGGCGCAGGCGCGAGTGCGGCCGTCGCGGCGCACGATCCGCTACTACGACCAGGTCTTCTGGGACGTCTGAGGGGACGGCGGGCCACCGTGCACATCCTCTTCCTGAGCCACTACTTCGTGCCCGAGAACAACGCCCCGGCGGCGCGCGTGCACGCGATGAGCCGCGAGTGGGTGCGACTCGGCCAACGTGTCACGGTGCTCACCTGCGCCCCCAACGTGCCGGCCGGCGTCGTCTACGAGGGCTACCACAACCGGCCCCTGCAACAGGAGTGGATCGACGGCGTCCGTGTCGTGCGCGTCTGGACCTACCTCGCCGCCAACCGCGGCCGTGTACGGCGCGGCCTCAACTTCCTCTCCTACTTCGGCAGCGCGACGCTGGCCGCGCCGCTCGTGCGCGACGTCGACCTCGTGGTCGCGACCTCGCCGCAGTTCTTCGCCGGCTGGGCCGGCGCCCCGGCGGCGCTTTCCCGCCGCGTGCCCTTCGTGCTCGAGATCCGCGACCTCTGGCCGGCGTCGATCACCGCCGTCGGCGCCCTGCCGCCGGGCCGGATCGTGGGCGCGCTCGAGCTGCTCGAGCGCGCCCTCTACCGCAGCGCAGACCACATCGTCGCGGTCGGCGACGGCTACCGCGACGAGCTTCTCGCGCGCGGCGTGCCGTCGTCGAAGGTCGACGTCATCACCAACGGCGTCGACACCGACCTCTTCACGCCGTGCCCCGCCGACCCCGCGGTGCGGGCCCGCCTCGGCCTGCCCGCCGATGCCTTCGTCGTCGTCTTCGCCGGCACCATCGGCATGGCCAGCGGCCTCGACGTGGCGCTGCGCGCCGCGCGGCGCCTGAAAGACGCGGGCCGCGACGACGTCCGCTTCCTCCTCGTCGGCGACGGGGCGGTGCGCGCCGAGCTCGAAGCCTCGGCGCGCGCCCAAGGGCTGGGGAACGTCCTCTTCACCGGGCTCGTCCCGCGCCACGAACTCCCCGACATCCTCGCCGCCGGCGACGCCTGCCTCGTGCACTTCCGCCGCGACGAGCTCTTCGCCACGATCCTGCCCTCGAAGCTCTTCGAGGACGCGGCCATGGAGCGGCCCATCCTCCTTGGCTTCGAGGGCCACGCGCGCCGCCTCGTCGAGGAGGCCGGCTGCGGCGTCGTCTTCGCGCCCGAGGACGACGCCGGGCTCGTGGCGGGCATCGAGCGCCTGGCCGCCGATCCGGAGGCGGCGCGGCGCATGGGGGAGAACGGCCGCCGTCACGTCCTCGCGCACTTCGACCGCCGCGAACTGGCGCGCAGGTACCTTGCGGTGCTCCAGCGGGTACGAAGCGAGCACGGCAGACGATGAACGGACGACTCGACATCCTCGCCCTCGACGAGCGCGGCCGCGACTGGGACGTCGCGCTGGCGCAGCTCTCGCCGCGCCAGCGCGACGTGTTCTGGCTCAGCAGCTGGCCGCTGCTCTGGCAGCGCCGCGGCCAGGGCCGCGCCCTCGGCGCCCTCTACCGCGACGACGAGGGCGCCGTCCTCTACCCCTTCCTCCTGCGCGACCTCGAACAGGTCCCCTATCTCGGCACGGACTTCGCCGGTCTCTACGACGTCACGACGCCGCCCGGCTTCGGGGGCCCGCTCGGCCCCCACGGCACCTCCGAGGAGACCGTCGCCGACTTCCGTGCCGCCTTCGAGCGGTGGTGTCGCGAGCAGCGCGTCGTCAGCGAGTTCATCCGCTTCCACCCGCTCCTCGAGACGCGCCTCCTGTTGCAGCGCCACCTCGAGATCGAGGAGGCCGGGCAGATCGTCTGGTCGCGCCTCGACCAGGGCGGCTGCCGCCTCATCGACACCTTCAGTGCCACGGCGCGCAAGAACGTGCGCGCCGCGCGCGACGCCGGGCTCACCTGTCACGTCGAGACGTCGGCCGCGGCCTACGAACGCGTCGGCGAGCTGTACCTCGACAACGCCGCGCGCCGCCGCGCCCACCCGGTCGCTCGCTACGACGCGGCACACTTCCTGCAGGCCCGTGAGATGCTCGGCAGCCACCAGGCGCTCTTCGGGGTGCGCCTGGGCGACCAGCTCGTGGCCGGCGCCGTCTTCCTGCGCAGCCCCGACTTCGTCCACCTCCACCTCGCCGCCGCCGACCGGCGACACGCCCACCTCCGGCCGATGAACCTGCTCCTCTTCGAGGCCATGCAGTGGGCCTGCGGCCTCGGCGCCCGCGCGCTCAACCTGGGCGGGGGCTACCGCGGCGAGGACGAGTGGTTCCGCTTCAAGGCCGGCTTCTCGCCCCTCCGGGCGCCGCGACCCGTCGGGCGCGCCGTCTACCTCTTCGAGGAGTACGCGCGCGCCGAAGAGCGTCGCCTCCAGCAGGGCGAGATCATCGACTGCGACTACTTCCCGCTCTACCGCTCGCCCCTGCCGCACGAGGGGCTGCTGGGCGGGGTGGCCGACTCCTGAGGCCCGGAGGACCGGGCCGCTCGAGCCTGCACACCCGGCGCTCTGCCCGGCGGCCGGGTGTCGGGCGCCGCAGCCTGCGGGCACCGCGCGCGTGCGGTAGTATGGGCGGGTGATGGCGACCTCCGACGACTCCTCGACCTCCGGCACGCCGGCAGCCGCGGGCACGGCCGCGCCCGCCGGCGCCCCTCGCGAGCCGCGCGTCGCCTCCGTCACCGGAGCGCTCCGGCGCAGCTGGTGGGTCATCGTTCTGCTCGTCGCCGTCGGGGCCGCCGGCGCGGCGGTGTTCACGCTGCTTTCGGCGGACACGTACGGCGCCAGCGCCTCGGTCTACGTCGGGCAGACGACCGACGCCAACGGCAACGTCATCTCCGGCCTCACGTCCAACGTGCGTGCCGCGGGGCAGCTGCTCGAGAGCGACGCGGTGCTCCAGGAGGTCTCCGACCAGCTCGGCGGCGGCATGACGGCAGCGCGCCTGCGCCGCGAGACCAGCCTCGACACGCCTTCGCAGACCGTGCGCACCACGTCGTCGATCGTCAACTTCGTCGTCATCACGGTGACCGACACCGACCCGCAGCTCGCCGCCGACGCCGCCAACGGCCTCGCCGACGCGCTCCTGTCGCGCATCTCCCCCACGAGCGCCAAGCGAGCGGCGCTGCTCGAGGCCCAGGAGGCCGAGCTGCAGGAGGCCCTCGACTCCAGTCGCGCACGGTCTCGGGAGGCGGAGAGCGCCCTCGACGCCCTGCCCGGAGGCGGCGCCGAAGCGGCCGTGGCCGCCGCGCCCTACCTCGCCGTCGTCCAGGCCGCGGCGACCGAGCAGCAGGCGCTGCTCGCCGCCCTGCAGAAGGTGCAGCTCATGCTCCAGGTCGCCGAGACGACCGAGCAGCCTCGCCTCATCCACGAGGCCGCCGTGCCCGACGAGACCACGCGGGACGCGCTGGCGCTCAATGTCGCCGCCGGTGCCCTGGCCGGCCTCGTCGTCGGGATCGTGGTCGCCTTCGTGCGGGCGCGCCCGCGCGACTTCGCCGGCTGAGGCCCCCGGGGGCCTCACACCCGCAGCCGCACCCTCACCTGTACGCGTCGGGCTGCCGCCCCGCGAGCGAGGGCAGCTGGGCACGCACTTCGTCGAGACGCGCCAGGTCGAGCTCGGCCATGCAGACGCCCACTCCGGACTCGACCTCGGCGAGCTTCGCCCCCCACGGGTCGACGACCATGCTGTGGCCGAAGCAGGCGCGCCCCGGCAGGTGCTCTCCGACCTGATCCGGCGCCACAACGAAGCACCCGTTCTCGATCGCCCGCGCGCGCAGCAGCACCTCCCAGTGGGCGAGGCCGGTGAACGCGGTGAACGCCGCCGGCACCAGCAGCACCCCGGCGCCGCGCAGGGCCAGGGCGCGATACAGCTCGGGGAAGCGCAGGTCGTAGCAGATCGTCAGACCGAGCGTGAAGCCGTCGACCTCGGCTGTCACGAGCGCGTCGCCGGGCAGCAGGTCGTCGCTCTCGCGGTATGTCCGGCCGTCCGACACGGCATCGAAGAGGTGGATCTTGCGATACACGGCGCGCGGTGCGCCGTCGGGGCCGAAGAGCACCGAGGTGTTGTAGACCCGGTCCGCCGCGGCTTCGGAGGTGACGCCCGGGGTGTTCCCGCGCGGTGCGGTGCTCCCCTGCGACGGGGTCTCGTAGTGCGAGCCGGCGAGGATGAAGACCTCGTGACGGGCGGCGAGCGCCGCGAGGGCGCCGTTGCTGGGACCGTCGAGCGGCTCGGCATGCGCGCGGATGCCGGCGCCGGGCCCCTTGTAGGCCCAGGTCTCGGGCAGGGCGACGAGGCGCGCGCCGGCGGCGACGGCTCTCTCGACGAGGGCC
>DATHSP010000366.1:0-3918 GCA_035464075.1 Thermoleophilia bacterium
TTGCCGCTCCCGCGCCGCGCCGGCGCGGCGACGATCTCTTCGGTGAACGAGTCCCAGGCGCCGCAGTCGGGGCAGTGCCCGAGCCACTTGGGCTCGCGGCGGCCGCACTGGCTGCAGACGAAGACGGTCTGGCGCCGGGCCACGGCCCGGCTCAGGCGCTGGCCCCGGCGGACCCCGCGTCGGGCGGCCCGTCGCCGCCTGAAGGCACCGGCCCGCCGCCGACGCTCTGGGCGACCGGCTCGTCGAGGCCGACCATGGGCAGCTCGACGCTGCCCCCGACGACCTCACCGTCGACGGTCAGCACGGTGTCGCCGTCGTGGCCGTCGACGAGGACGACGGTGCCCTCGCCGAACTGCCGCTCGAGCATCGCGTCGGAGAGCTTGTCCTCGATGTAGCGCTGGATCGCACGGCGCAGCGGCCGCGCGCCCAGCATCGGGTCGTAGCCTTGCTCGACCAGCACCTCGCGACCGGCGTCGGTCAGCTGGATGGTGACGCCTTGCGGCGTGAGCTGCAGCTGGAGGCGCGCGATCATGAGGTCGACGATCGTGCTGATCTCGTCGCGCTCCAGCTTGTGGAAGACGATGACCTCGTCGACGCGGTTGAGGAACTCGGGCCTGAAGACGCGCTTGAGCTCGCCGGTGATGCGGCCCTTCATGTCGTCGTAGCTCAGCCCCTTGGTGGCGTGCTGGGCGAACCCGAGCGGCGCCTCCTTGGTGATGTCCTGGGCGCCGACGTTGCTGGTCATGATGAGGATCGTGTTGCGGAAGTCGACGGTGCGCCCCTGCGAGTCGGTCAGGCGGCCGTCCTCGAGGATCTGCAGGAGGATGTTGAAGACGTCGGGGTGGGCCTTCTCGATCTCGTCGAAGAGCACGACGCTGTACGGGCGACGGCGCACGATCTCGGTGAGCTGGCCGCCCTCCTCGTGGCCGACGTAGCCCGGCGGCGAACCGATGAGCCTCGAGACCGTGTGCTTCTCCATGTACTCGCTCATGTCGAGCTGGACGAGGTGGTCCTCGTCGCCGAAGAGGAAGACGGCGAGCGTACGCGCGAGCTCGGTCTTGCCGACCCCGGAGGGGCCGAGGAAGATGAACGAGCCCGTCGGGCGGCGCGGGTCCTTGAGACCGGCCCGGGCACGCCGGATCGCCTTCGAGACGGCGCGCACCGCCGGGTCCTGGCCGACCAGGCGGTGGTGGAGCTCCTCCTCCATGCGCAGCAGCTTCTTGCTCTCGGCCTCGGTGATCTTGACCACCGGGATGCCGGTCCACATGCTGACGATCTCGGCGATCTCGTCTTCGCCGATGCTGGCCCGCATGCCCTCGTCGCTCGTCTTCCACTGGTCCTCGAGCTCGAGCTTCTTGTGGCTCAGCTTGCGCTCCTTGTCGCGCAGGTTGGCCGCCTTCTCGAACTCCTGGGCCTCGATCGCCGCCTCCTTCTCTTTGCGCACCTGCGAGATCTCGTCCTCGAGCTCGCGGTAGCTGGGCGGCGCGGTCATGGTCTGGATACGCTTGCGGCTCGCCGCCTCGTCGACCAGGTCGATGGCCTTGTCGGGGAGAAAGCGGTCGCTGATGTAGCGGTCGGCGAGCTCGGCCGCCGAGGTGAGCGCCTCGTCGGTGATGCGGATGCGGTGGTGCGCCTCGTAGCGGTCGCGCAGGCCGCGGAGGATCTCGATCGTCTCCTCGGCGCTCGGCTCGGCCACCTTGATCTGCTGGAAGCGACGCTCGAGCGCGGCGTCGCGCTCGAGGTACTTGCGGTACTCGTCCATCGTCGTGGCACCGATGGTCTGGAGCTCGCCGCGGGCGAGGGCCGGCTTGAGGATCGAGGCGGCGTCGATCGCGCCCTCGGCCGCGCCGGCGCCGACGAGATTGTGGAGCTCGTCGATGAAGAGGATCACGTCGCCCTGGTCGCGGATCTCCTTCATGACCTTCTTGAGCCGCTCTTCGAACTCGCCGCGGTACTTCGAGCCCGCGACCAGCGCCGCGAGATCGAGCGTGTAGAGCTGCTTGTCCTTGAGCAGCTCGGGCACCTCGTGACCGGCGATGCGCTGGGCGAAGCCCTCGACGATGGCCGTCTTGCCGACACCGGGCTCGCCGATGAGCACGGGGTTGTTCTTGGTGCGCCGCGAGAGGATCTGCATGACGCGCTCGATCTCGACCTGGCGGCCGATGCACGGGTCGAGCTTGCCGTCCTCGGCCAGCTTGGTCAGGTTGCGCCCGAACTGCTCGAGCACCTTGGGCTGGCGCTTGCCGCCCTCGCCGCCTCCGCCGCCGCTCGTGGCGCGGCGGCCGGGCCCGGAGAGCGTGCGCATGACCTCGCCGCGGATCTTGTCGGGCTCGGCGTCGAGGTCGAGCAGGATGCGCGCCGCGACGCCTTCGTCCTCGCGGACCAGGCCGAGCAGGATGTGCTCGGTGCCGATGTAGTTGTGACCCAGGGAGAGCGCCTCGCGCAGGGCGAGCTCGAGCACCTTCTTGGCCCGCGGCGTGAAGGGGATCTGGCCCTGCGGGGCCTCTTCGCCGGAGCCGACGATACGCACGACGGCGGCGCGGACCTCCTCGACCGAGATGTCGAGGGTGTCGAGGACGCGCGCCGCCACCCCCTCCTCCTCGCGCAGCAGCCCGAGGAGCAGGTGCTCGGTGCCGATGTAGTTGTGCTTCAGCGCCCGCGCCTCTTCTTGCGCGAGGACGACGACTTGCCGGGCGCGTTCGGTGAAGCGTTCGAACATGCCGCTCTCCTTGTCGGGGCGACGGGGACGCCGCGGACAACGGCGGTCGCGTCGCCGGGACGCGTGGTTCAACGGACTGGCCCCGCCCCCGGGCGAGGGCACGAGACTATGGTACCCGATTCACAGCCCGGCGCGACCCGAGGCCGCTGCGTTGGGGAACGCCGCCGGGACGGCGCGGGCGCGGCGCGCCCGCCGGCCCCGGGGCGCGCCCCGGGGACCTAGCCGCGCAGCGCCGGGAAGAGGATGACGTCGCGGATGCTCGCGGCGCCGGTGAGGATCATCACCACGCGGTCGATGCCCATCCCCATGCCTCCGGTCGGCGGCATGCCGTACTCGAGGGCCTCGAGGAAGTCCTCGTCCAGCTGGTGGGCGGTGTCGTCGCCGGCCTCGAAGTCGCCGACGTGCTGCAGGAAGCGCTCACGCTGGTCGTCGGGGTCGTTGAGCTCGCTGAAGGCGTTGCTCGTCTCCATGCCGGCGACGAAGCCCTCGAAGCGCTCGACGAAGCGCGGGTCGTGCGGGCACTTCTTGGCGAACGGGCTGGTCTCGAGCGGGTGCTCGGTGATGAACACGGGCTGGATGAGCTCGGGCTCGACCGTCTCGCTGAAGAGCTCGTCGACCTGGGTGCCCCAGGTCGGGGCGAGCGGGACCTTGTCGACGAGCCCCGCCTCCCTGATCCTCGCCTGCAGCTCGGCCACCGTGCGCGCGTCGTCGGCGCCGATGTCGATGCCCGACTTCTCGCGGATCGCCTCGCGCATGGTGAGTCGCGGCCACGGCGGCGTGAGGTCGATCTCGTGGCCGCGGAACTCGACCTTGAGGTGGCCGACGGCGCGCGCCGCGGCGCCGACCATCTCCTCGACCATCGTCATGACGTGGTTGTAGTCGACGTAGGCCTCGTAGGTCTCGAGCATGGTGAACTCGGGGTTGTGCTTGTAGCTCACGCCCTCGTTACGGAAGTCCTTGCCCATCTCGTAGACGCGGTCGATGCCGCCGACGATGCAGCGCTTGAGGTAGAGCTCGGTGGCGATGCGCAGGTAGAGGTCGCGCTTGAGCTCGTTGTGGCGGGTGACGAACGGGCGCGCCAGGGCGCCGCCGTAGAGCGGCTGCAGCACCGGGGTCTCGACCTCGACGAAGCCGCGCCCGTCGAGGAACTCGCGGATCGTGCGGATGATCGTCGCGCGCTTCACGAAGACCTCGCGCGA
>DATHSP010000367.1:0-22105 GCA_035464075.1 Thermoleophilia bacterium
GGCGGGCGCCGGCGGCGTGCCGAGGCGCGGCGCCGGCGGCATCACGGGCCGGCGACGGCGCGGCGGCCGCCGCGTGAGGTACGGCTCGAGGGCGCTGAAGACGAGCTCCTGGTCGAACTCTCCGTCCGCCGGGAGCGCCTCTTTGCCGACCACCGGCAGCCCGAGGGCGCGCACCTGCTCCTCGAGGAACGGGTCGAGCTCCTCGACGACCGCGACCCGCGAGACCGACTGGTAGAGGCGCGCGACCTTGTCGTAGGGCAGCGGGTGCGAGAGGCCCAGCTTGAGGAACCACGCCTTGGGGAAGGCCTCGCGCGCGTACGCATAGGCCACGCCGCTGGCGATGATGCCGAAGTCGACGGTGCCCGCCTCGAGCACGTTGAGGGGCGTCACCTCGGCGCGGGCGCGCAGGGCCTGGAGGCGCTCGAGCACGACGCGATTACGGATGCGGGCGTGCTGCGGCACCATGACGTACTTGGACATGTCGCGCTCGTAGTCGCGCGGCTCGACCTCGACCGGCACCCGCGGCACGACCCGCCCGCGCCCGTGCGAGAGCCGCGTCGTGGTGCGCAGCAGCACCGGGGTGTCGAACTCCTCCGAGAGGGCGAAGGCCTCGGCGACGAAGTCGTAGGCCTCCTGGCCGTCGGAGGGCTCGAGCAGCGGCACCTTGGCGAACTTGGCGAAGGTGCGGTTGTCCTGCTCGTTCTGCGAGGAGTGCATACCGGGGTCGTCGGCGGTGACGACGACGAGCCCGGCGTTGACGCCCGTGAGCGACAGGGTCATGAAGGGGTCGGCGGCCACGTTGAGCCCCACGTGCTTCATGGTGACGAGGCTGCGCACCCCGGCGAGAGAGGCGCCGACCGCCGTCTCCATGGCGACCTTCTCGTTGACGCACCACTCGGCGTGCAGCCCGTCGAGCGTCGCCGCGGTCTCGACGATCTCGGTCGACGGCGTGCCCGGGTAGCCGCAGACGAAGCGCACCCCGGCGCGCAGGGCGCCGTGGGCGATGGCCTCGTTGCCGGAGAGGAAGAGCACGCGTTCCACGGGCGTGAAGTATAGCCCAAGGCCGCGTCCCCGGTACCGCGACGGCCAACCCTCAAGTCATGCTTGAAGGAACCGGCGCGAGGGTTCAGAATAGATGCGCATGGCGTCGTGCGGCGATACCCTCTGCACCCCGGGCGCGGCGGTACCCCCGCGGTGAGCCGCCCGCCTCGCAGACGACGGCAGTCAGCCCTTCTGCGAGGCCGCCTCCGCACCCTCTTCTTCCTCTGCCTCGCCGGCCTGTGCCTGGCCCTGGGCGCGTACCCCGGCGCGGCCCTCGCGGCGGCCGGCGCGGTGCTGGGAGCGCTCTCGATCGCCGTGGCGCAGCGCCGCGGCGACGACCACGCCCTCTCCTTCGCGGTCCTCGACTGGCTCGTGCTCGCCGGTGCGGCCTTCGCCACCGGGGGAGCGGGCAGCTGGCTCCTGTTCGCCATCCCGCTGCTGACCGTCGCCCAGCTCGCCCCCTCGCCGCCGGCGGAGTGGCCGTACCTCCTCAGCGGCAGCCTGCTGCTGGTCGTGATCCTCGCCATCGACGACGGGACCCTCGGCGGCGGGAGGGCCGCCGGCCTCGCCAAGCTCTTCGTCCTCGTGGCCGGCGGTGTCATCGCCGCCCGACAGTTGCGGCACCCGCGGCGCCGGCGGCGGCAGCGCGTCGTCACCGTCGACCCGACGACCGGGTTCTACGCCGCCGGGCGCCTGCGACCGATGCTCGCCGACGGCATGCGCCTCGCCCTGCAGGACCACCAGTCGCTCAGCGTCGTGCGCCTGCGTCTCGAGCACTTCGAGGACGGCCGCGCTTTCCTCGGGCCGCAGGCCGCCGAGGAGCTCGTCCGCGGCGTGGCGCGGCGCATCACCCGCCGCCTGGGGCCCGACGACGTCGCCTTCCGCACCGCCGCCGACACCTTCGTCCTCTGCCTGCCCGGGACCGGCCTGGGCGCCGCCCAGGAGCTCGCCGCCGAGATCGCCCACGAGATCGGGGCGACGCTCATCGCCGGGCGGCGCCAGACGCTCGCCACCGGGGCGGCGTCGTTCCCGGCGGTGCGCACCCTCGACGAGCTGCTCGCCGAGGCCGAGGGCCGGCCGCGCGAGGTCGTCCTCGAGGCGCCCGCCTTCGCCGCGCCTCTCGCCGCCGCGCAGTGAGCCGCGGGCGCGGCCGGGGATCTCCGCCCGCGCCGCCCGGACCGTCCACCGCCCCCTCAGCGGCCGCGACTCATGCGGCTCGCCCTCCTCGTGCGCGGCCACGCGACCGCCTGTGCGCACGACCGCACGACGGCCGGGGCGAGCGCCGTCCGCCGCCGGCCACAGCGACACCCCGACGGCGGTCGTGTTGCGCCGCCCGAAGGGGGGCGCCTAGTATTCGGCCTGTGGAGATCTCCCTCGCCAGCGAAGACGTCGCGGCCGGCGTCGCCGTGCGCGTGTCGGTCCGGCTGAGCAGCCGCGAGCTGAACCGTCTCTTCCTCAGCGGCGACACCCTCGTCCAGCTCCCGCTCGACGGCGCCGTGCTCGAGGCCGACGCGGCGCCCATCCCGCGCACCAGCATCTTCCTCAGCGAGCTCGCCGGCTCCGCCGAGGGCTTCTCCCGCGTGTTCGCCGACGCCGCGGCGGCCGCCGCCTTCGAAGCCGCCGTGCGGCGTCAACTCGAGACCGCCCTGGAGGCACCGTGACCGACCAGCAGTCCGACTCCCTCGCCGCCACCCTGCAACCCTACCGGGAGAACCCCGGCGTCCTCGCCGCCCTCCTGGTCTCGCGCGACGGCTTCATCGTCGCCGCCGACGCAGACCAGGGCGTCGACGTGACGGCGATCGCGGCCCACCTCGGCGGCGTGCTCGACGTCGGGGCGCGGCTCGCACGCGAGCTCGGCCAGCGCGAGACGCGCCACGTCTTCATCGAGCTCGACGACCTCACCGTGCTGGTGTCGCCGTTCGGCGACGAGCTCCTCCTGGCCCTGGTCGGCGAGGCCGAGGCCCTGACCTGCGAGTACCGGCTCCGGCGGCCTCCCGCCTGACCCGGCGTCCGGAAAGGACGACCCATGGAAGACGCGCTCGAACAACTCGACACCCTGGCGGCCCGCGTCCGCGCCTGCACTCGATGCGACGATCTGCTCGAGTGCCGGAGGCGGGCCGTCCCCGGCAAGGGTCATCCGCACACGCGCGTGATGGTCGTGACCTGGTGCCCCGAAGAAGCCGACGAGGCCGGCGAAGGGCCGGCGGGGGCCGGCACGGTCGAGCGGCTGGCCGCCTCCATGCCGGCCCTCACCGGCCCCGCCCGCGACGAGCTCTACGTCACCGGCCTGATCAAGTGCGTGCCGCGCACCGGCGGCGACGTGCGCGCACCGCGCGTTGACGAGCAGGAGCACTGCTTCGAGTACCTCTCGCGCGAGATCTCGATCACCACGCCGCACTGGATCCTCACGGTCGGCGAGGAGACCTCGCGCTTCCTCCTGCGCAAACTGTTCCGCGACCTGCCCCACCATGAGGGCGAGAGCCTCGAGCTGCGCGTCTTCGACAACCCGGCCTTCAAGGTCGTGCCGGTGGCGACGCCCGAGGAGATCGCAGGGCGCGACGCTCGCGAGCAGAAGGCGTACCGCGACCGCCTGCGGGCGCTCGCGCAGCGCATGGTGATCTGAGACGCGCCCCGGCCGCGCCGCCGTCGCACGGCACACGGGCAGCTCGACGTCCACAGCCCGCTGCCGCCGGGGCGGATCGGCGGCCGGCGCGCGCCGCTAACGCTGCGGCAGCTCGGCCGCGGCGGCGGTGAGGATCTCGCCGACGCGCGCTGCAGCCCCCTCCGGCAGCGGCGCCGGCCGGTGTGCGGCGAGGATAGCGTCGACCGCTTCGGCGGCACGGGCCACTTCGTCAGGCGCGTCCGCCGCCGTCGCGCCCGTCTCGCGCAGCCGGTGCCGCGGCCGGTAGATCTCGCCATTGCGCAAGAAGGCGCGCGTCTTGCGCTCCCCGAGGTAGTGGCCGCCGGGGCCTACGGCCGCAGCCACGTCGACCATCAGGTGCTCCTCGTCGATCACGAACCCCTCGAGCACGCGCCGGCAGGCGCGGAAGAGCTCGACGTCGAGGAGGATCTTGGGCAGCGACAGGAGCTGAGCCCCGTCGTGCATGCCGGCGCCGACGAAGAGGTCGGGCTCCATGAGCAGCGCCGGGAGGCAGGTGAGCGTGGCGTCGATGCCGCTCGCGTGGCCGAACCCCAGCGCGTCGCTGGTGAGGCCGCTGGCCATGACCGGCAGGTCGTACCGGCGGCCCAGTGAGACCATCGCCTGCGTCACGAGGACGGCCTCGGGCGGCGCCGCCCGGTAGAGGCCGGACATCAGGTCCATGAGCCCCGTGTCGGCCACGTAGATGCAGGCCAGGCCGGGGTTCACGACCTGAAAGAGGACGAGCGAGCTGAGGATCTCGGCGTTCGACTGCATCGCCGAGCCCGCCACGGTGACCGGCGTGGTCGCGCCGGCGAGACCCATGCTGTAGAGGCACATCGGCACGCCGGCGCGGGCCAGGTCGATGGCCGCCTCGACCATCTCGGGCTCGTGCTGCAGGGGCGACACCGGGCAGTAGACGATGGAGAACAAGGGCCGCGCGGGGTCCCAGCGACCGCCGGGGGCGACGGCGGCGAGGAGGTCGAGCACGTAGGGGACCTCCTCGGCGCGCTGCACCTCGGCCTGCACGTGCTTGCCGGTGTGGCGCAGGCAGGTCTCGGTCTCGTACAGCACGCGGGCGTTGGGCGGCGTGTCCGCGGTCGTGACGATGTTCCAGACGACGCCGATCTCGGGCTCGTGATCGGCGACCAGCGTCGCCTCGCCGAGGTCGCGGAGTGTCGAGGCGCGGCGCTCGCCGGTGCGATGGTCGAGCGTGGAGGCGCCGGTCCCGTCGAGCGTGAGCAGGCAGGACCGGCCCACACCGAGGCGCACGTCGGCGGCGGGGTCGCGGCCGGCGAGGAGCACCTCGCGCGGCGCCCGCGCGACGGCGTCCTCGACGAGGCGGCGCGGGAAGCGCACGACCTCGGCCTCGGCGTTGACTTCCGCCCCCGCGTCGTGCAGCAGGTGCAGGGCGCGGCGGCTGGGGACGCGCACGCCGACCTCGGCGAGCAGTCGCAGGCTCGCCTCGTGAAGCGCCTCGACCTCGGCCGCGGGCGGCGGCGCCGGGACGAACCTCACGGCACCAGCACGCGCAGCGCCCGCGGCGCCACGCGGCAGTCGATGGGCAGGGCGCCGGAGACCTCGCCGTCGGTCTGCACGAGCACCTCCTGGGCCGGGTCGGCCGCCTCGATGCGTGCCCCCCGGGTGCGGAAGTACTGCACCTTGGGGTGGTCGATGTGGGCGTTGAGCAGCGCGGCCGTCCAGTACCAGGCAGTACTGAGGAACGACTTGTCGGTGAGCACGCAGACGTCGAGCAGGCCGTCGCGCATGTCGGCCAGGGGCGTGATCCCGAAGGCACCGCCGTAGTTGGCGGCGTTGCCGAAGACCGCGAAGTAGCCCTCGACCTCGCGCTCGTCGCTCGTCAAGCGGAAGAGCGGCTCCTCGTGCGTGAGATAGGTGGCGACCCCATGCACGGCGAAGGCCGCCTCCTTCAACGCCTTCTTGAGCGTCGGGTTGAGCGAAGCGACGACGGCGGCGTCCATGCCGATGCCGGCCATGAGGCCGAAGTAGCGCTCGCCGGCGAGGCCGAGGTCGATCCACGACTCGGTGCCCTTGCCGACGACGCGCACCGCGTCGGGCGGGTCGAGCGGGATGCCGAGCTCCATGGCGAGCACGTTCACGGTGCCGGTGGGCACGATGGCGAGCGGCACATCGCCGCCGGCCAACCCGTTGAGCGCCTCGTTGACGGTGCCGTCGCCGCCCAGCACGCAGACCACGTCGAACCCCTCGCCGGCGGCGGAGGCGGCGAGCTCGGTCGCCGACCCCGGACCGGTCGTGGGGTGCACGTCGACGGCGAACCCCTGCCCCTCGAGCCCTTCGAGGATCAGGGGCAGGTCGCGCCGTCGCTCCCCGCCCCCCGATGTCGGGTTGTGGATCGCCATGAGGCGCCGCCGCGCTGCGCTCACCCTATCGCCTCCAGCTCGCCGTCGGTGAGTCTGAGAGTGGCATCGTAGCCCGCTTCGGCGGCGACGGCGAGAGCGCGCGCGAAGTCGGCGCCCACTTCGTCGACGCGATGCGCGTCGGAGCCCACTACGAGCGGGATGCCGCGGGCCGCCGCCCGGGCGAGGATCGCCGGCGACGGGTAGGCCTCGCCGGCCGGCACGCGCCAGCCGCAGGTGTTGAGCTCGACGGCGGCGCCGGCGGCGGCGATGGCGTCGAGCGCCGCCCCCAGCGCCGCCTCCACCCGCGCCGTGTCCCGCGGCCGGTGGCCGAACTTCTTCGGCAGGTCGAGGTGGGCGATCACGTCGAAGAGCCCCGTGGCGGCCGCCTCGGCGACGACCTCGAAGTACCGCTCGTAGACGGCGTCCACATCGACCCAGAGCGAGCCCTGCAGCGAGGCGCGCGTGTCGACGACCCGGCCGTCGATGAAGTGCACGGAGCCGTACACGAAGTCGAAGTCGTGTGCGGCGAGCAGCGCCGCCGCCTCGTCGACCGTGTCCGGGCCGTAGTCGACCTCGATGGCGGCGAGCGCGCGGACCCCGGGGTGCGCCTCGTCGGCGGCGCGCACGGCCGCGATGTACTCGCCGATCCGGGCGATCTCGATGCTGTAGCCCGGCTCGTCGTTGTAGGGCCCGATCGCCAGGTGGTCGACCGCGGCGACCCCGGCCAGCCCGAGCTCCGCCGCCCGCGTCGCGATCTCGAGCGGCGTCCCGAGGCCGTCGGAGAACGTCGTGTGGACGTGGTGGTCGACCAGTCGCACCGGCGTCAGCATCGCGATCGCCTCCTTCGCGGTGACGGCGTCACCATCCCGCCCGCCCTCTCAGCCGCGGGCGCCGGCGGGCGAAGAGCCAGACCAGGACGAGCCCGGCGGCGAAGCCGCCGACGTGGGCGAAGTAGGCCACACCGGTCTCGGCGCCGATCGTCGTCGCCGCCTGCAGCAGGTTGAGGGCGAACCAGGCCAGCAGAAGAACCCAGGCCGGCACCATGACGACCGGGAAGAAGACGACGAGCGTGATCACCGTGAGCACCTGGGCCCGGGGGAACAGGAGGATGTAGGCCCCGAGCACCCCCGAGACGGCGCCGCTGGCGCCGATCATCGGCACCAGCGAGTCCGGTCTCACCACGACCTGGGCGGCCGCCGCGGCGACGCCGCAGAGCAGGTAGAAGGCGACGAAGCGCGCCCGGCCCATGCGGTCCTCCACGTTGTTGCCGAAGATCCACAGGTACAGCATGTTGAAGATGATGTGCAGCCAGCCGCCGTGGATGAACATCGAGGTGAAGACGGTGGCCCAGATCGGCACGAGTCCGTCCGGCGGCACGTCGACGCGGTTCACGATCTCGTACGGCACGAGACCGGCGCGCAGGAAGAACCCCTCGACCGTGAGCCCGGAGCGGGGCAGCGTGAGCTGAAAGACGAAGACCGCGAGGTTGAGCGCGATCAGCACCAGCGTCACCAGCGGGAAGCGCCGCGTCGGGTTGTCGTCGTGCAGCGGGATCACGGCGGCCCGCCCGCCGTCAGGGGAGGGCGACGCGGCAGGCGCAGACCTTGAACTCGGGGATCTTGGCCTGGGGGTCGCGCGCCGGGTTGGTCAGCCGGTTCGCCGGCGCCTCCCAGAAGTGGAAGGGGACGAAGACCGTGCCCTCGCCGACGCGCGTCGTGACGTTGGCCGGCGTGCGGATCGAGCCGCGCCGCGTCTCGACCACGACGTCGCCGCCGTCGGCGACGCCGAGGCGCGCGGCGTCGGCGGGGCTGATCTCGGCGAAGCCCGTCGGCACGAGCTCGTTGAGGCCGTCGGAGCGCCGCGTCATCGTGCCGGTGTGGTAGTGCTCGAGCAGGCGACCGGTGGTCAGCGTCAGCGGGTACTCCTCGTCGGCCTCCTCCGCCGGAGGCTGGTAGGCCACCGGGAAGAAGCGGCCGCGGCCGCGCGTGAAGCCGCCGATGTGGAGGATCGGCGTGCCCGGGTGCTCGGCGCTCGTGCAGGGCCAGCAGAGGCCGCCCTCCTCGAGACGCTCGTGGCTGATACCGGCGTAGGACGGCGTCAGGGCGGCGATCTCGCGCATGATGTCGGCCGTACCCGGGTAGCTCCAGCCGGTCTCGGCGCCCATGCGGCGCGCCAGCTCGGCGATGATGCGCCAGTCCTCGCGCGCCTCGCCCGGCGCCGCCACCGCCTTGTGCAGCAGCTGCACCCGGCGCTCGGTGTTGGTGAAGGTGCCGTCCTTCTCGGCGTAGCTCGCCGCCGGCAGCACGACGTCGGCGAGCTCCGCCGTCTCGGAGAGGAAGATGTCCTGCACGACGAGGAAGTCGAGGCCGCGCAGGGCCTCCTCGACGTGGGTCTGGTCGGGGTCGGAGAGCAGCGGGTTCTCGCCCATCACGTAGAGGGCGCGCACGCGGCCGTCGGCCATCGCGTCGAAGGCCTCGGTCACCGTGAGGCCGGGCTCCTCGGCGAGCGTGACGCCCCACGCCTCGCTGAACCGGCGCTGCGCCTCGGGGTCGCCGACCGGCTGGTAGCCGGTGTACACGTTCGGCAGCGCGCCCACGTCGCAGGCGCCCTGCACGTTGGTCTGGCCGCGCAGCGGGTTGACGCCCGTGCCGCGGCGGCCGAGGTTGCCGGTCATCAGGGCGAGGTTGGAGACCGCCAGCACGTGCTCGGTGCCGTGCGAGTGCTGGGTGATGCCCATCGAGTAGAAGATCGCGGCGCGCCCGGCGGAGCCGAAGAGGCGCGCCGCCTCGCGCAGCGTGTCGGCGGGGACGCCGCTGATCTCTTCGACCAGCTCGGGCGTGTAGGTCGCGAGCAGCGCGGGCAGCTCGTCGAAGCCCTCGGTGCGCTCGGCGATGAACGCCTCGTCGGCGAGGCCCTCCTCGAGGATCACGTGCATGAGGCCGTTGAGCACGGCGACGTTGGTGCCGGGGCGCAGTTGCAGGTGGAGGTCGGCGCGGCGCGCCATGTCGATACGCCGCGGGTCGGCGACGATGAGGCGCCCCCCGTTGCGCAGCGCCTTCTTGATGCGCAGCGCGGCGATCGGGTGCGCCTCGCTGGTGTTGGAGCCGATGATCAGGGCGACGTCGAGCTCCTCGAGGTCCTTGAAGGAGTTGGTCATCGCCCCACTGCCCAGTGACTGGCGGAGGCCGGTCACCGTGGAGGCGTGACAGAGCCGGGCGCAGTGGTCGACGTTCTGCGTGCCGACGACGGCGCGCATGAACCGCTGGAAGAGGTAGTTCTCCTCGTTCGTGCAGCGCGCCGAGGCGAAACCGGCGAGGGCGTCGGCGCCGTGGGCCTCGCGCACCTCGCCGAAGCGCCGCGCCACGAGCTCGAGGGCCTCGTCCCACGAGGCCGGCACGAGCTCGCCGTCGCGGCGCACCAGCGGCTGCGTGAGGCGATCGGGGTGATGGATGAACTGGAAGCCGTAGCGGCCCTTGACGCAGAGGTTGCCCTCGCCGGGCCCCTTGCCCACGGGGGAGCTCACCTTGACGACACGGCCGTCCTTGACGTGGAGCTGCAGGTTGCAGCCGCAGCCGCAGAACGGACACACCGTGTCGACGAGGGTCGCGTCCCAGGTGCGGCACTCGAAGCGGCTGAGCTTGTCCTGCAGGGCGCCGGTCGGGCAGGCCGAGACGCAGTTGCCGCAGAGCTCGCACTCGGTCTCGACCATCGAACGGCCGAACGACGTGGTCACGAACGACTCGAAGCCGCGCTCGGCGATGTCGAGCACGTGGCACTGCTGCACCTCTTCGCACATGCTCACGCAGCGCCCGCAGAGGATGCACTTGCCGGGGTCGTAGGCGATGAAGGGTGTGTCCTCGCGCGCCTCGTACGCGCGCGCCTCGCCCTCGTAGCTGGACTTGGCGACACCGTAGCGGTAGGCCATCGCCTGCAGCCGGCAGGCGCCGGCCTCGTCGCAGACGATGCAGTCGTCGCGGTGATCGGAGAGCAGGAGCTCGAGGAGCAGCGCCCGCTGCTCGCGCAGCTCGGCCGTCTCGGTGGTCACGACCATGCCGTCCGCGGCCGCCGTGGCACAGGCCGCGACCGGGGCCTTGAAGCCCTCGACCTCGACCAGGCAGAGCCGGCAGGCGGCGAGCGGTTCGAGGCGGTCGTCCTGGCAGAGCGAGGGGATGTCGACGCCCACGCGGCGCGCGGCGTGCAGGATGGTGGTCCCCGGCTCGGCCGCCACGGGGCGGCCGTCGATCGTCAGGTTCACGCGCAGCTCCCTCTGGTCGGGCACACGCGACGGGCGTCGCGGCAGCGTCAACGGTCCTGCGTGAAGCCAGACGATTGTACCCGAAGGCCCGTGAGGCCGCGACGGCGGCGATCGTACCGCCGGACGGCGGCGCTTGTCGCCGGGAGAGATAGTACGGTACCCTGACACTATGGTACCCGAACTTGATGACCCGGCGGCCGCGCTCGTCTCCCTGCTGCCCGAGCTGGCGGTCGCCGTCTACGAGTCGGCGCCGCACCGCGACGCCGTGCGGCGCGCCGCCGGGCACGAGCTGACCGCCCGGCAGATGGCCGCCGTCGTCGCCCTCGCGCGGCGCCCCGGGTCGACCATGAGCGAACTGGCCGCCGCGCTCGGCACGGGCCGCGCGGCGGCCAGCGAGCTCGTCGAGCGTCTGGTGCAGAAGGGCGTCGTGCAGCGCGTGCCCGACGCCGGCGACCGCCGCGCCGTGCGCCTCGACCTCTCCCCCCGGGCGCGCGCCCTCGCCGAGACCATGCAGGCCGGCTGGCGCGCCGAGGTCGAGGCGGCCTTCGACGACGCCCCCGGCCTCGACCCTGCCGCCCTCATCGCCTTCCTCGACACCCTCCTCGACCGGCTGAAAGGACACCGCCCGCGATGAGCCCCACCGCCTCCCTTCAACCGAAGGCCCCCGACGTGACGTCACCCGGGCCTTCCCGGGACTCCCGCCCGCCGGCCGGCGACGCGAACCCGTGGGCCATCCTCGCCGTCCTCTGCGTGGGGCTCTTCATGATCCTCCTCGACGGGACGATCGTGAACATCGCCATCCCCAACATCATGCGCGAACTCGACACCGGCCTGAGCGGCGTCGAGTGGGTGATGAACGCCTACGTCCTCGCCTTCGCCGTGACGCTGGTGACCCTGGGCCGCTTCGGCGACCTCTACGGCCGCCGCCGGCTGTTCGTCGCCGGCATGGTGCTGTTCACCGCCGCGTCCCTCGCCTGCGGCCTCGCCCCCGGCATCGGCTGGCTGATCGCCTTCCGCGTCGCCCAGGGGCTCGGCGGGGCGGCGATGATGCCGGCGACGCTGAGCATCGTCGCCTCCGTCTTCCCCGCCGAGCGCCGGGGCGCGGCGATGGGCGTCTGGGGCGGCGTCTCCGGCCTCGCCACGGCGATCGGCCCCAGCCTCGGCGGCCTCATCGTCGACTCGGCGAACTGGCGCTGGATCTTCCTCATCAACATCCCGATCGGCTTCATCGGCGTCGCCCTCGCCCTGCGCATCGTCCCCGAGTCGCGCGACCAGTCTGCGGTCGAGACCCTCGACCTGCCCGGCGTCGCCCTCGTCTCGGCCGGCCTGTTCTGCCTCACCTTCGCCCTCGTCGAGGGCCAGCGGCTGGGCTGGGGCTCGACGACCATCGTCGGCCTCTTCGTCGCCGCGGCTGTGGGGCTGGTCCTCTTCTACCTGCGCGAGACCCGGGTCCGGCAGCCGCTGATCGACTTCGCGCTCTTCCGCCACGTGAACTTCCTCGCCGGCAACCTGACCGGCCTGCTCCTCAGCGCCGGCATGATGGGCGTCTTCTTCACCGTCCCGATCTTCCTGCAGACGGCGCTCGACTACAGCGCCCTGCGGGCCGGGCTCGTCATGAGCCCGATGTCGATCGTCATCATCTTCGCCGCCCCGCTCGCCGGCCGGCTCTCCGACCGGGTCGGCAGCCGCTGGATCGTCGCCGGCGGCCTCTTCCTGCTCGCCTTCGGCATCGCCTGGATGGCCGGCCTCCTGCCCTGGACCGAACCGCTCGCGCCCGACACGACGGCCGCCGCCCTGATGGCCCCCTTCGTCCTCAGCGGCATCGGCATCGGTCTCTCCATCGCCCCGGTCACGTCGGCGGTCATGGCCACGGCGCCGCCGGAGCGCGTCGGCAACGCCTCGGGTGTGCTCTCGACGACGCGTCAGGTCGGCAGCCTGATGGGGATCGCGATCCTCGGCGCCGTGCTGCAGAACCGCATCGCGGCCAACGTGCGCGCGGGGCTCGAGACGGTCGCCGGGGTCCCCGACGAGGTCCGCCGCCGCATCGTCGACGGGCTCGCCGAGGGCGGCATGCAGATGGGCGCCCCGGCGGGCGCGGAGGGCATGCCGGCCGGCGCCCGCGAGATGCTCGACGCGCTCTTCGCCGGCTGGCTCACCGACGCGATCAACACCACGTTCGTGGTCGGCGTCGCGATCTGCGTCGCCGGCGGCCTGTGCGCCCTCGCGTTGCGCAGCCACGTCGAGCGCGGCCCGGGAGCGGGCGGCGCCTGACTCGGCGTACCCGGCGGGCGTTGTCAGGTTTGACAACGCCGGGACGCGCCACCGCCGCGCGGCAAGGAGAACCGCCGGGGCGCGGCGAATCACGGAGCGGCGACCGTGGTAGACAGAGGATGTCGAGGAGGGGCGATGCCCGCAGCCGACGTGAACGCGCAGCCCAAGACCATCGTGGTCCCCAAGCAGCTGGAGGGGTTCTTCTACGAGAAGCTCCGGCAGCGCTACGCCGGCCGCAGCGACGTCACCGTGGTGGTCGACCGCCGTCAGGCCGAGCGCCGGCGGCAGGGCGTCCCCGTCGCGGCCCCGATCCGTGAGCGCCGGCGCAGCGAGCGCCGCAGCGCGACGGAGGTCTGGTCGATCGACGAGATGCCGTTCGCCGGCGCCTGAGCCCGGCCGCCGGCGGTCGCGCGCCCACCCGCTCGCGCCCTGCGGGGGCGACGCCCTCAGATCCTCAGATCCAGCCGTTCTCGCGGCTGAGGATCACCGCCTGCGCGCGGTCCACCACCTGCAGCTTGTGGTAGACGTTGTGCAGGTGGTTGCGCACCGTGCTCTGCGAGAGTTCGAGAGCCCGTGCGACCTGCTTGTACGTCTTGCCGCCGGCGAGCATGCGCAGCACCTGGAGCTCGCGCTCGGTCATGGGGTTGGGCACGTCGCCCTTCACCGCGTCGAGGTCGCCGAGGTGGACCTTGAGCCGGGCCAGCAGCTCCTTCACGTGGAAGGGCTTCGTGATGTAGTCCACGGCGCCCTTGTCGAAGCCGTGCAGCTTGTCGGTGATCTCGCGCTTGGCGGTGAGGAAGATGATCGGGCAGCCCAGCGCGCAGGGCTTCTGCCGCAGCCGCTCGTACACGGTGAACCCGTCCTGGCCCGGCATCATGATGTCGAGGAGCACCAGGTCGGGGATGAAGAGGCCGCCCCTGCGCACCGCCTCGTCGCCGTCGGCGGCGACCTCGACCTCGTAGCCGGCCGAGGCGAGCGCCTCGGCGACGAGCCGGCGGATGTCGGGCTCGTCGTCGACGACGAGGATCCGGCGCTTGGTCATGCGAGCACTCCTCCTCTGGTCGGCAAGTGTGCTCCACACTCACGGTGACAGGCGCGGGGGCACATCACGTGTGCTGCCCTGCGGTATCGGCAGAATCGGAGGCCGACCTTAGGCGCGGCTCGGCCGGCGGGAGGCGCCGGCCGGTCGGGCGGCGCCGGCCGGAGGGGCGGCGCCCGCTAGCGCAGGAGACGGTCGCCGAAGGCCACGAGCAGGGCGACCGCGACCACGGCGACGCCCACGGCGAGCAGGGCCTCGTACGGACGACGCCGCTCGACCGACGCCCAGACGAGGCTGCCGAACCCGTACACGGCCACCCCGAGCCCGATGACGCCGGCCAAGGCGATGACGAGATCCACGGGCGGCGCTCAGGCGGGCGGCGCGGCGGCCCGCGCCGCCTCGTAGCCCGCGTTCAGGGCCTTGAGATTACCCTCGAGCAGCTTGCGCGGCAGGCGCGCGTGGACGCTGTCGACCAGGGCCGGGTACCCCACCAGACCGAGCAGGCCCTCGAGCGCGCCGAGGGCCACCATGTTGGCCGCCTGCGGCGTGCCGGCGAGCTCGCGCGCGGTGGTCGTGAAGGGCAGGCCGATGAGACGCGCGCGCCCATCGAGCCCCGCCGGCTCGACGAGGCCGCTGTCGTAGACGACGAAGCCGCCGGCACGCGTGCGCCCGGCGTACTTGTCGAACGCTTCCTGTGAGAGGCAGAGCGTGAGGTCCGGGCGCTCGACCTCGGGGAAGTCGATGGGCGCGCGCGAGACGATGACCTCGGCCGCGCTGGCGCCGCCTCGCGCCTCGGGGCCGTAGCTCTGCGTCTGGACGACCTCGTAGCCGGCCGTGCAGGCGACCTCGGCGAGGATGGTCGCGGCGAGGATGATGCCCTGGCCGCCGGAGCCCGAAAGGCGGAACTCGAGCGGCCCGGCACGGTCGGCGCCCGGCGCCGCCGTGGCGGCGCCGTCAGACCCTGGTGCCGGCGGCACGGCGGCGTCAGACCTTGATGCCGGTGGCACGGCGCCGCACCTCCGCGTAGGCCTCGAGGTACTCGGTGCGCTCCACGTGGTGGAGCACGCCGACCGGGAACTGCTCCTCGGTCATCGGCGCCCCGGCCTTGTGCTTCTCGACCGGCACCGCCTGCTTCTGCTGCAGCTTGAGCATCTCGGCGGGCACGGGCGTCTGGTTGAAGCGCCCGTAGTAGGTGGGACACGCCGACATGACCTCGACGAGCGAGAAGCCCTTGTGCACGATCCCGCCGGCGAGGAGCTGGACCAGCTTGAGGTAGGCGTACGGCGTGCCGCGGGCGACGAAGGTCGCCCCCGCGGCGCGGGCCAGCTCGCAGATGTCGAAGGCGGGCTCGGGGTGGCCGAAGGGGCTCGTCTTGGAGAGGTCGCCCTCGTGGGTCGTGGGCCCGGCCTGCCCGCCGGTCATGCCGTAGATGTCGTTGTTGAAGACGATCGCCGTCATGTCGACGTTGCGCCGCGCGGCGTGGATAAGGTGATTGCCGCCGATCGCCGCGCAGTCGCCGTCGCCCATCACGACGCTCACGACGAGCTCCGGGTCGGCGAGCTTGGCCCCGGTGGCGACGGCGAGGGCGCGGCCGTGGGCGGTGTGCACGGTCGAGTAGTTGAGGTAGGCGGTGATCCTGCCGGCGCAGCCGATGCCGGCCACGACGGTCACCTTCTCGGGGTCGAGGTCGAGCGAGAGATAGGCGTCGATCATCGCCCGCGTGACGATGCCGTTGGTGCAGCCCGGGCACCACAGCGTCTTCGCGCTGCGCAGGTGCTCGCGGATCTCGGCCGTCGCGTGCCGCGTCACCTTGGGCAGGCGGTCGTCGGTCGGCGGCCGTTCGAGCTTCAGCTCGTCAACTAAAGCGGTGATAGTGGAACTCCTTCTTCACGAGGTCCTTGATCTGTTCGGGGGTGATCAGGGCGCCGTCGACGCGGCCGTAGTCGACGACCCGCGCCCGGCCGGCGACGGCCGCCTGGACCTCCCAGGCGATCTGGCGGATGTTCATCTCGGGCACGATCACGGTACGGACCTGCTCGGCCATGTGGTCGACGGCGGTGGTCGGGAAGGGCCAGAGCGTGATCGGCCGCACGAGGCCGACCGGCACCCCCTGGGCGCGCGCCCACCTGACGACGGCGCGCGCCGCCCGGGCGACCGAGCCGTAGGCGAAGATCGCGACCTCGGCGCCCTCCATCATGAACTCCTCGACGCGCACGATGGCGTCGCGGTGGTGGTAGATCTTCTCGCGCAGGTAGCGGCCCAGGTCCTGGGCCACGTCGGGGCTCCCCGTCTCCGGCACGCCGCTGCGACGGTTGTAGACGAGGCCGGTGACGTGCACCTGGAAGCGCGACCCGAGGTCGGGGCGCGGGAGGATGTTGTCGAGCGTCGACATCACGGTGTCGTACTCGTCGGGGTCCACGTCGGGCTCGCCGCGCTCGGCCACGCGGAGCTCCTCGGGGAGCGGCAACGCCACGGCCTCGCGCATGTGCCCGACCATGGCGTCGGAGAGGACGATCACCGGCGTGCGGTACTGCTCGGAGAGGTTGAAGGCATCGACCGTGAGCGTGAAGCACTCCTCGACCGAGCTCGGCACGAGCACGATCACCGAGTGCTCGCCGTGGGTGCCCCACCTCGCCTGCATGACGTCGCCCTGGCTGGGCTCGGTGGGCAGCCCCGTCGAGGGTCCGCCGCGCATCACGTCGACGATCACGCAGGGCACCTGGGTCATGGCGGCGAAGCCGATCATCTCCTGCATCAGCGAGAAGCCCGGGCCGGAGGTCGCGGTCAGCGACTTGACACCGGCCAGCGAGGCGCCGACCACGGCGGCGATCGAGGCGATCTCGTCCTCCATCTGGATGAACGTGCCGCCGACCTCGGGCATGCGCCGCGAGAGCGTCTCGGCGATCTCGGTCGAGGGGGTGATCGGGTAGCCGGCGAAGAAGCGCGCGCCGGCGGCGATCGCGCCCTCGGCGACGGCCTCGTTGCCCTGCAGCAGACGGCGCTCGGCGGGCATCAGGAGGTCTCCTCTTCCCTCTCCGGCACGACCGCGTCGCCCGGCACGGCCGCAGCGCCGGTGTCGACCTCGGCGGCCTCTTGCTCGACGGGCGTGGGCGCCGCCTCGACCGCGATGGCGAAGTCGGGGCAGTGGAGCTCGCAGAACCGGCAGGCCGTGCACGCCTCGAGGCGCGCCACGACGGGCACGCCGCGGCCGTCGGAGTCGAAGACGTCCTGCGGGCAGAGCGCCACGCAGATACCGCAGACCTTGCAGAGCTCGGGGTCGATGTGGACGCCCGCAGCCTTGCGCCGCGGGCGGCGCGCGTCCTCAGTCTCGCTCCTGGCTTCGGGCGCACTGCGCTCGGCCATGGACGTGCTCACCACCGCTCGGTCGTCGTGCCGACGGCTCTCGTCGACGTGCCGTCCTGCACAGCTTAGATGCAGCGGTCGGGCGGCTCAACCCTGCCGCCCGCCCCTCGGGAGGCCGGCCGACGCGTTTTCCCCGGCCCCGGCGGCCTCACCCCTCGAGACGCGCGGCGAGGAACACCAGCGGGTGCAGGGCCGTGCGGCCGTCGAGGTCGGCGATCTGCGTGCGGCACGACGTGCCGCTGGCCAGGATCGCCGCGTCCGGCCGGGCCGCCCGCAGCGCCGGGAGCAGCGCGTGCTCGGCGATCGCCACGCTGGTCGCGTAGTGCTCCTTCTCGTAGCCGAACACCCCCGACATGCCGCAGCAGCCGCAGTCGAGCACCTCGAGCTCGAGACCGTCGACCGCACGCAGGGCACGCTCGCTGGCCGCCGGCGTGAAGACGGCGCGCTCGTGACAGTGCGGGTGGAAGACGGCGGCACCGCCGGGGCGGAAGCGCAGTCGGCCGGCGGCGGCGAGGTCGGCGACGATCTCGAGCGCCGACCCGCTGGCGGCGGCGACCACGGCGACGCGCTGGTCGCCGGGCAGCAGACGCCGCCAGTCGTCGTGGATCATGGAGAGGCAGCTCGGCTCGACGACCGCCACCCGTCGCCCGGCAGCGACCTCCGCGTGGAGCGTCGCGAGACAGCTGCGCGCCCGGCGGCGGGCGAGCTCGAGCTGGCCGGTCGACAGCGCCGTGCGACCGCAGCAGCCGGCGTCGACCAGGGTCACGCCGACCCCCGCCGCGCCGAGGAGCCGCACGAACGCCTCGCCGATCTCGGGCTCCTGATGCTCGACGAAGCAGTCGGCGAAGAGCGCGACGCCCCCGGCCAGCGGATCGTCCGGCGGAGCCGCGGCCGTCCCGGCGGCGAGCCGCGCGCTCAGCGGGCGTCGCGCGAACGAGGGCAGCGGGCGCTCGGCGGCGACGCCGGCGAGCGAAGCCAGCCGGCGCGCGAATCCCGTGCGCGCCAGAGCGTCGATGGCCGGCGCCACCGGGGCGGTGAGGCGGGCGAGGCGGCGGAAGTCGCCGATGGCGTGAGCCAGCGGCGGCACCCCCCGCCGCGCCCGCAGCTCGGCGAGCCACTCGACCTTGAGCGCCGCCATGTCGACGCCGGCGGGGCACTCCGCCTTGCAGGCCTTGCAGGCGACGCAGGTGCCGAGGACCTCGCGGAACTCGTCTTCGTCGATGGCGTCCAGGGGCACGGCGCCGCAGAGCACACCTTGGAGCGCGTTGGCGCGCGCCCGCGTGCTGAGCGTCTCGTCACGGTCGATCATCGCCGTCGGGCACATCGACCCGGTGGTCTTCTTGCAGAGCCCGGCGCCGAAGCAACGCTCCACGGCGGCGTCGAAGCCGCCCTCGGCGGCGTACGAGAGACGCGGCCGCCAGGCGCCGCTCGCGCGGTAGTCGGCGCCGAACCTGAGGTCCGTGGTGACCGGCCGGCCCTCGACGAGCACGCCCGGCGCGAGCAGTCGGGCGGGGTCGAACGCGTCCTTGAGAGCCACCATCGCCCCATACAACTCGGGCCCGTAGAGCTGCGGCAGGTAGAAGGAGCGCGAACGCCCACAGCCGTGCTCGCCGGAGAGCGCCCCGTGGTAGCCGGCGACGAGCCGCGCGACCTCGTCGGCCAGCGCGGCCATCGTCGCCACCCCGGCCGCCGACTTGAGGTCGAGCAGCGGCCGCACGTGGAGGCAGCCGGCCGAGGCGTGCCCGCTGAACGAAGCCCGCGCCCCGTGTGCCGCGACCAGCCGGCGGAACTCGTCGACGAAGTCGGCGAGGCGCTCCGGGGCCACCGCGGTGTCCTCCACGAACGATGCGGGCCGCTCGGCGCCGGGCGCCCCCATGAGCAGCGGCAGCGCGGCGCGGCGGAGAGCCGCAGCCTCGGCCATCGCCACGGGCTCGCCGAGCGCCATCGTGCGGCGGGCGCCGAGGCCCGGCTCGAGCGAACGGAGCCGGGCGAGGCCGTCGGCGACCTCTTCCGGCTCGCCTTGGTACTCGACGATGAGCATCGCCTGCTCGTCGCCGTCCAGGAGCGCCGCCATCCGCCGGAAGGCGGTGAGACTCGGGGACGCACGCAGCGGGTCGAGGTCGAGCAGTTCGACAGCCGAAGGACGGGTGGCGAGCAGCACGACGTTGGCCTCGAGGGCGTCGCGCACCGTGGCGAAGGTGAAGGCCGCGCCGAGCCGCTGTGCCGGGAGCGGGTCGAGCGCGACCTCGATCTCGGTGAACACCGCCAGGGTGCCCTCGGAGCCGACGAGAAGGCGAGCCGGGTCGGGCGCCGGCCCCAGCAGGGTGCGCAGGTCGTACCCCGTCGTGCAGCGCGCGGTCTGCGGGTAACGCTCCACCCCCGCCGCGGCAGCGCGCGCGGCGACCTCGCGCAGTGCCCTGCCGAGACGCGCGGCGGCGGATCCGCGCAGCCCGTCGCCCGGGTCCGCCGTCGGCGAACACCCGGCCACGACGTCGTCGCCGCCGGGGAGCACGGCGGCGACGCGCAGCGTCTTGTCCCGCGTCTCGCCGTAGACGATCGAGCGCGACCCGGACGAGTTGTTGCCCACCATGCCGCCGATCGTCGCCTGGTCGACGGTGGAGGTGTCGGGGCCGAACTCGAGGCCGTGCGCGGCGACGGCGCGGTTGAGCTGGGCCTGCACGACTCCGGGCTCGACGCGTGCGGTGCGCCGGTCCGGGTCGACGGCGAGGATGCGCGAGAGCCTGAAGCAGTCGACGACGATGCCCGGGCCGATCGCCTGCCCGGCGAGGCTCGTGGCCGCGCCGCGCAGCGTGAGCGGCAGGGCGTGTTCGGCGGCGACGTGCGCGGCGGCGATCAGGTCGTCGGTCGACGCCGCGACGAGCACAAGCTCCGGGACCACGCGGTACCCGGAGGCGTCGGTCGCGTAGAGCCAGCGCGTGAGCGCGGTGTCGCCCACCCGGCCGGCCGCCAGCCGCCGCAGCGCGGCGGCCGCGCCACGGCCGGCCGCCGAGGGCTCGGGTATGCGGTGGCGGGCGCTCACCGGGCAAGCATATAGGGACGGCGCCGGACGCACGGACCGGGCCGGCGCCGCCGATCCGTTCACGTCCATCGCAACGTGAGGGAGCGGGCCGGACGCGGCGGGGAGACTCCGGACGGGCACCACGTCGCCGCGCGGGTCCGGCACCACCCGGCGAGCCGCGCCCGGCGCCCGCCCGGGCCCCACGACGCGAGCCCCACGGGGGAGCTCGCCGGTCAGAACCCGCCGAGGTCGAAGGCCGGCAGCCAGCCGCTGAGACGCGAGAAGACCCCGAGCATCATGAGCAGCCCGGCCACCACCATGATCGCCCCGGCGACCACCCTCACCGTCGCGTAGTGACGCTTGACGACGTCGAGGCGGGCACTCACCCACCCGAAGGCCAGGGCCGCGGCGACGAAGGGCACGCCGAGGCCGAGGGAGTACATGAGCAGGAGCAGCGCACCGTCGAACGCGCTCTGACTGGACGCGGCCATGCTCAGGATCGCGCCGAGGACGTACCCCACGCACGGCGTCCAGGCGACCGCCAGCGCCGCCCCGGTGAGGACGGCACCAGCGGGCCCCCGCAGCCGCGGCGACAGACCGATGCCGCGTTCGGGCAGGCTGATCAGGCCGGCCACGGCGAGGCCGCTCAGGGCGACGAAGGCGCCGGCGGCGACCTCCAGCTCGCGGCGATAGTCGGTGAGCAGGGCGCCGACCCCGCCGGCCCCGGCGCCCAGCGCCACGAAGACGGCGGTGAAGCCGGCGACGAAGAGCAGCGAGACGCCGAGCAGCCGTCGCCGGCCGGTCGCGAGCTCGTCCACCCCCATGCCGGAGACGAACGAGAGGTACACCGGCAGCAGGGGCAGCACGCAGGGCGAGAGGAACGAGAGCAGGCCGGCGACGAAGGCGAGCCCGGCCGAGGCCAGCGAGAGCGACTCGACCGTGACACCTACGGTCACGGACGGGGAGACGATCCACGCCGGCGCGGACGCGAGCCAGGCGGGCGACGGCGCGAGCCCGGCGAGCGCGGATGCGGCCCAAGCGGGCGCCGGCGCGAGCCAGGCGCTCGCGGCGGCGAGCGCCGGCGTCGCCTGCGAGAGCGACTCCCCGATGAGAGTGAGGGCACTCACCCGTTACTGCACGGCCGCGAGCTTCTCCTCGAACTGGGCCTGCGTCGCGCCCCCGACGAGACGCTCGACCTCGCGCCCCTCGGCGTCGAGGAACAGGGTGGTCGGCAGGTACTCGATGTCCCAGGCGGCGCCGAGTTCCCCCGCGGCGTCGAAGACGACCGGGAACTCGATACCGTACTTGCCCACGAACCCGATGGCGTCCTCTCGGGCGTCACTCGTCGCGACGCCGACCACGGCGACGTCCGGGTGCGCCGCGGCGAAGGCGACGAGATCAGGCGCCTCCTGGTTGCACGGCGGGCACCAGGAGGCGAAGAAGTTGACGACCGTGGTCTGGCCGCTCGTGTCGGCGAG
The DNA here is from genome assembly GCA_035464075.1 of Thermoleophilia bacterium. Lineage (GTDB taxonomy): Bacteria > Actinomycetota > Thermoleophilia > UBA2241 > UBA2241 > UBA2241. The sequence goes on from DATHSP010000367.1 coordinate 21,486, forward strand.
GTCGAACTCCTCGCCGTCGAGGGTCTCGCCGGCGAGCGCCGTGCCCCCGCCGCTCTCGGTCGTCGCCTCCTCGCCGCCGCAACCGCGCGCGAGGACGAAGACCAGGATGACGGCGATCGCCGCGACGGCGACGACACTGATGATCCGCTTGGCGTCCATGCTCCTCCTCATGCCCGGCGGCCGAGAGCCGGGCCCGCGCTGCGCCTCGGTGGTCTCGCCGCCCGTGGGCCGGCAGGCCCGTCTGTCTCCGACTCGGTCCGGGGGCTCACTTGGGATTCGGTGTTTGCCCTTTGGCTCCCTTCAGGTAGAATACCCCACAGGGTATACATCGGCGACCGCTGGAGGCGCATGGCCACCTACGACCTCGTCTGCGAGCACTGCGGACACCAGTTCGAGCTGTACCTGAAGGGCTTCCTCGACGACGACCACAAGGAGTGCCCGCAGTGCGGGTCCACCGAGGTGCGGCAGAAGTTCACGAGCTTCCTGCGCAACCTCGGCGGTTCCTGCGGGGCGCCCACCGGCAGTCCCTTCGGCTGAGGCTGATCCCGGCGGCGCGGTCGCGCCGCAGAGACAGCCTCGACGGCACGTTCCGGCCGCGGCCCGGGAGCGACACGCTCCCG
>DATHSP010000368.1:0-3201 GCA_035464075.1 Thermoleophilia bacterium
ACGCGCGAGGCGGCCGTCGAGGGTATGGCCTGAGCGCGGCGCGCCATTGTCATCTCGACAGCGCCTCCGCCGAGGTGGTATGAACTCCCGGCGCCTCGCGCCTCCCATCCGTCACCATTCGAGGGTAGCCACGTGAAGCTCATCGTCACAGAAAAAGACTCGGCCGCTAAGAAGATCGCCGAGATCCTCGGCGGCAAGCCCTCCGTCAAGGAGCACGGCCGCGGCCGCCAGAAGGTCCGCTCGTACCACTTCACCCACGAGGGGGGCGAGGCCGTCGCCGTCGGCTTGCGCGGTCACATCATGCAGAGCGTCTTTCCGAACACCTACAAGCGCTGGAGCCTCAAGTACCTCGGCGACATGATCGAGAAGCCGGATCTGGCCTGGGTGGTCGAGGGTGGGGCAGCCGGCACGCTGGCGGCCCTGCGCTCCGTCGCCAAGGGCGCCACCGACCTCGTGATCGCGACCGACTACGACCGCGAGGGCGAGCTCATCGGCCACGAGGCTCTCGAGATCCTCCGCGGCGACGCGCTCCTGCGGCACCCGGCCGACCCGGCCGACGGCGGCAAGGGCGGCCGCGGGCGCCGTGTCGCCGGCGGCAAGGCCGCGGCCGGCGCCAAGGCCGCCGCCCCGAAGGTGGCCGCCAGCGCGGCCGCTCCCGCCGACCCCAGGGTCAAGGCCATGCTCCCGGCGGCCGTCGTCGACCGGCACCACCGGGCGCGCTACAGCGCCCTCACCGCCGAAGAGGTCAAGGCCGCCTTCGCCAAGCCCTCCACCGTCGACTTCAGCCTCGCCGAGGCCGCCCACTCGCGACAGGACATCGACCTCATCTGGGGCGCCGTGCTCACGCGCTTCATGTCTCTCGCCTCTTATCGGTACGGCAGCGAGTTCCTCTCCGTGGGCCGCGTGCAGACACCGACGCTGCGCCTCGTCGTCGACCGCGAGCTCGAGCGCCGAGCGTTCGTGCCGGTGCCCTACTGGGAGCTCGGCGCCGTGGTCGACACGGCCGACGGGCCGCTCGCCGTCGCCCACGCCGGCGGTCGCTTCGTCGCCGCCGAGGCCGCCGAGGCGGCGCGCGCCCGCGCGGCGGCGGCCGACGTCGCCGTCGTGACCGGCTACAAGGCCCAGCCGCGCCAGGTCGCCCCGCCGGCGCCGTTCAACACCACCGCCCTCATGAGCGCCGCCTCGGGTGTCGGCGTCTCGCCGGCCCGCGCCATGCGCGCCGCCGAGAGCCTGTACCTCGACGGCCTCATCAGCTACCCGCGCACCGACAACACCGTCTACCCGCCGTCCCTCGACCTCAAGGGCAGCCTGCATCAGCTCTCCTCGCACAGGCCGGTGGCGGCGGTCGCCGCGCGCCTCGCCGCGCAGGAGCGTCTCACGCCCACGCGCGGCAAGCGGCGCACCACCGACCACCCGCCGATCTACCCGGTCGGCGTGCCGCGCGGCGAGCTCAGCGGCGACGCCGCCAAGGTCTACGACCTCGTCGTGCGCCGGTTTCTCGCCACTCTGCTCCCGGCGGCGGTGATCGAGGGGCAGCGGCTCGACGTCGGCATCGGCGGCGAGCCCTTCCTCGCCCGCGGCAGCCGCGTCGCCAGCCCCGGGTTCCTCGAGGTCTACGAGCGTTACGCGGCCAAGCGCGACCGACCGCTGCCGGCCGTGTCGGTGGGCGACGAGCTCCCCGTCCTCGAGCTGCAGGTCGAGGCCAAAGAGACGCAGCCCCCGTCGCGCTACGGCCAGGGCCCCCTCATCGAGAAGATGGAGGAGCTCGGCCTCGGCACCAAGGCGACGCGGGCCGACATCATCCAGCACCTGTACGACCGCAACTACGTGCGCGACAACCCCGTCGAGCCGACTGAGCTCGGCGTCGCCCTCATCGCCGCCTTCGACGTGGCCATGAAGGAGGCGCCTCTCGACATCTCCTCGAGCGCCATGACCCGCGAGCTCGAGAGCGAGATGGACCGCATCAGCGAGGGCGAGCTGCGCCGCGAGGAGGTCGTGGCCGACAGCCAGCGCATGCTCGAAGAGGCGTGGCGCCTGCTCGACACGCACGCCGACGAGGTGCGCGACCGCATCCGCAGCGGCGTGCGCGAAGACCTCACCCTCGGCGTCTGCAAGAACTGCGGCGGTCAGCTGCGCGTCCTGCGCGGCAAGACGGGCAAGCGCTTCGCGGCCTGCGTGGGCAAGGAGGGCGAGGCGCCCGGCCCCGACGGCCACCGCGGCTGCGGGCAGACCTTCCCGCTCCCGCAGCGCGGTACCATCATGCCGACCGGCAAGACCTGTGCGGAGTGCGGATGGCCCGAGATCAAGGTCCTGGGCGCGGGCGGCCGCGGTCGGCCGTGGGTGCTCTGTCTCGACATGGACTGCCCGACCAAGGCGGCGTACAAGGCGCGCTCGCGCTCGAAGTCGCGCACGACGGGCTGAGCGCGTCGCCCCGGTCGGCGAGTCTCGAGGAGGGCGCGTGACGACTCTTCCCGGCCTGCTCGTCTCCTTCGAAGGCGTCGACGGCTGCGGCAAATCCACCCAGGCCGAGCTGCTGTGTGGGGCCCTCGCCGGGCGCGGGCTCCCGGTGGGTACAGCCGGCGCGCCGGGCGCCGTGATCCGCGAGCCCGGCGGCACCGAGGCCGGCGAGCGCATCCGTGCCCTGCTGCTCCACGGGCCCGACGGCTTGGCGCCTTGGACCGAGGCCCTGCTCTACGCCGCCGCCCGCGCCCAGCTCGTCGCCGAAGTCGTGCAGCCCGCGCTCGCCGCCGGCCGCGTGCTCGTGCTCGACCGCTTCCTCGACTCGTCGCTCGCCTACCAGGGGCACGCCCGCGGCCTCGGCATCGACGTCGTGTACGCGCTCAACGAGCCCGGCCTGCAGGGCGTCCTGCCCGACGTCACCTTCGTGCTCGACGTCGACCCCGCGACCGGGCTCGCCCGGGTGGGCGGGTCTCCCGATCGCATCGAGCGCGAGGGCCTCGAGTTCCAGCGCCGCGTGCGCCACGGATTCCGTGAGCTCGCGGCGCGCTACCCCGGCCGCGTCCGCCTGGTCGACGGCGAGCGGCCCCCGGGGGTCGTCGCCGCCGAGATCGAGGCCGAGTGTGGCCGTCTGCTCGAGGCGCACCGTGTTTGAGGGCGTCGCCGGGCAGGCGCGCGTCAAGAGGGTGCTCGAGCGCGCCCTCCGCGAGGACCGCCTGAGCCACGCCTATCTGTTCGCCGGAC
>DATHSP010000369.1:0-1726 GCA_035464075.1 Thermoleophilia bacterium
CGGGCGGTCCCCGCGGGGGACCGCCCGGCCCTTCGTACTATCGGTCGCGGCACTTCATCCGCGCCCGCCGCTCGGCTCAGTACGCCTGCGGCCTGACCTCGAGCGTCACCGTCACATCGGTCGTTGCTCCGTCGCGCAGGACCGTCAGCGTGACTTCCTCGCCGGGCGCCTTCTCGGCGATCGTGCCGGCGAGCTCCTCCATGCTGCTCACCCTCTCGCCGTCGATCGCGGTGACGATGTCGCCGCCGACCACGTAGGGCTGGCCCTGCACGCTGGTCTCACTGGTGCCGCCCTGCAGGCCCGCCTCAGCGGCGGGGCTGCCGTCCACGACTTCCGCAACCAGCACGCCCTCGCCCTCGATGCCGAGGGCGGCGGCGATGTCCTCGGTCAGGGTCTGACCCTGGATGCCGAGCCAGGCGTACTCGACCTGGCCGCCGTCCTTGAGCTGCTCCATGACGCGGATCGCGGTGTTGATCGGCACGGCGAAGCCGAGGCCCTGGTTGCCGCCCGACTCGGAGGCGATCTGCTCGTTGATGCCGATGACGTGTCCGGTGGCGTCGATCAGGGGGCCGCCCGAGTTGCCGGAGTTGATGGCGGCGTCGGTCTGGATGCCGTTGGAGATGATCGAGCCGTTGGGCGACTGCAGTTCGCGGTCGAGGGCGGAGACGACACCCGTCGTCAGAGTGAAGTCGAAGCCCAGCGGGTTGCCGATCGCGACCACGGGCTCGCCGACCTTGAGCTCGTCGGAGTCGCCAAGCGGGATCACGGTCAGGGCGCCGGCCTCATCGGGGTCGATCTTCAGCAGCGCCACGTCGCTCGAGTCGTCGGCGCCGACGATCGTCGCCGTCACCTTGGTGCCCGCCGACTCTTCGTCCTTGAAGCTCACGGTCACCGACTCGGCGGTCGCGCCGCTCTCGCTCACCACGTGGGCGTTGGTCAGGATGTAGCCGTCCTCGGACACGACGAACCCCGTGCCGAGCGCCCGCGGCGAGCCGCCGCTCGGGGCGTATGGGTCCATGGACGAGGTGCCGGAGAACGTGGCCACGACCTCGACCACGCCCTGGGCGTAGGTGTCGTAGATCTCCTCCGGGGTCATGCCGGTGGTGGTCATCGAGACGGTGCTCGTCTGCGCCGGCTCCACCACGGTCGTGGTCACGCTCTCCACGGGGACCAGCCCCGTCGCGAGAGCGAGCGTCATGCTGCCCACTGCGGCCACGATGCCGAGGGCGATGCTTGCTACGGCGGTACGCATCCTCATTGCTCTCTCACCTTCCCTGGCCCGCGGTGCCGCTTCTGGGGGCGCCGGGCCGGCGGTCGCGAGGGGGTCGCACGCCCGCCGGCCCGGCTGGGGGCCGTCTTCGTTGTGTGTGAGTCAGTTCTAGCCGCCCGGGTTGTGCCGGACCTGAACGGATGCTGTGAGCTTGCTGTGAGTTCGGGGGCTCTGGGGCATCTCGGCGGAGCGCCTGTCGCCGACGGCTTCTGCAGACCGCAGAAGCCCCCCGAGGCGTCACGTCGTACCCGGCCAGACAACGCGTCCGTGCAGGGCTTCCTACCTTCACGCCAACTGCGGTGCTATTCTCGTGAGCTGAAGGGGCCGGCAGTGTGAAGGACTCTCCCACACTGCAGACTACTTGTTCGGCGGGGTAGACGATGACCGTCACGATTCGCGACATGAACGCTGGCGACGCCGATGCGGTCTGCGCTCTCGTGCAAGCCATCTACGATG
>DATHSP010000370.1:0-3785 GCA_035464075.1 Thermoleophilia bacterium
CGCCCGGGCTTGGGGCGGCGCTGCCGGCGGTGCCCGGCTCGTCGTTGCCGCAGCCGCTCGCCGTCGCGCCGATCAGCAGTCCGGCGACCAGCAGGAGACCTAAGGCGACGAGACGTGCACGGCCGCCCCGCGCGCCGTGGCGCGCCTCGCGAAGCGTCGACCCGTCCGTCGGGACCGGGCGTCGGCGGGCGGCTGCGCTGCGCTGCATGTGTCCCTCCCTCGGGCCCCGCGTCCGTGTCGTCGCGCAGTCTGCGACGGGTGCCGCACGCGGTCAAGCCGGCGCCGCGTGAGCGGCCCGGCCCGTCGCCGTCCGCGGCTCGTTGCCGGGTGTCATCCCATGGGGTGGCCGCGGACATGTCCGATCGCGCAGGATGGTGTTCAATTGCGCATGTCCGCGCGACCCCTTGGTCGCGCCCCCGCGAGCACGAGGTGACGCCGGTGGAGCCGAAGATCCCGACCCGCATGGGCGACGGGTTCATGGTCGAGATGACGCGCAGCGAGCTGCGCGCCGACATCGAGGCGGCGACCGCCGAGGCGGCGCGCAAGGCGAAGTGCCCGCCGCTCGCCGCCGGCGAGCTCGACCACCTGCTCGACATCTACGCCTCGCCGGCGTCGTTCACCGCCGTCGACATCGGCGACCAGGTCGTCCTCTCCTGCGACGGCGGCGGCAGCAAGATGACCGGCACCGACCTCCAGGACCTGCTCGAGAGCGAGCAGCGCCTGGGCCAGGACATCCTCGAGCTCTGGCACATCGAGTACAGCTACAAGGCGATCAAGACGATCCTGCCGTTCCAGCAGCAGCTCATGCAGAACGCGCAACTCATGCTCACGGCGCCGATCCAGTACGGCGCGCAGCCGAACCTGGCCTTCTACTCGAAGCCCGACGGCCCGGCCGACAACTGGTTCGAGCTGCTCCCGCAGGGCCGCATCGCCGAAGCCAAGGCGGCCATCGAAGAGGCCATGGAGCACGCGACCAAGGACTTCGTCTACGTGAGCGACGGGATGATGGAGGCCGGCGCCGACGGCATGGACTTCGACACCACCGGCGGCGCCGGCGACGCCGACCTCTTCAGCACGCTGCGCGCGGTGAAGCACGTGCGCGAGAGATGGCCGGAGGCGGGCATCGAGGTCGGCATGGCCGGCGAGTTCGTGATCGGCGTGCACGGCGAGCTCGAGTGGGAGGGCCGCCGGCTCGCCGGCATGTGGCCCAAGGAGCAGCTCGAGGTCGCCCAGGACGCCGGAGCGACGCTCTTCGGCCCGGCGGTGAACATCCGCACCTCGAAGAGCTGCGCCTGGAACGCCGCCTTCTCCCTCACTGTGATGAAGCCGTGTGTGGACGCGGCGCGCATCCCCGTCCACCCCAACGTGGGGCAGGGCGTGTGCGGCGTCCCGGTCAACGGCTACCCCGGCGAGGACGCCTCGTCGCGGGCGGCCAAGGCCTGCGTCGAGATCCTGCGCTGCGACGGGTTGTAGGTGGGCTCGGGTGACTCCAGGGGAATGGACGTCACCCACGCGCTCGCCGCCGGCATGGGCGGTATCCGGACGGCCGGAGATCTGGTGGCCCGGATGCAGATGTCGCGGGGCATGCGCCTGAGGGAGGCGAAGGAGTACGTGGCCGGGAGGCTGGGCTGCGCGGTGCGCGACCTGAGCGACAGCTACGCCATGGAGCAGCTGAGGGGCGAGCTGGGGCTGGGGAGGATCCTCGACCACTCGAACCTGCACCCCGGCGAGCCCAACGCGATGTACGCCAAGTTCCGCATCGCCGAGCTGCTCGGGCTGCGCATCAATTCGGTCGAACGATTCAAGGACCTGGCCGGTCTCTGACGATACAGGGGCCGGTGGGGCGGCCGGCAGCGGGGGCCACGGTCGCCCCGCCGTCACCCTCGCGCCACGCAGAGGGACGGCGCGGACGGTCCGGACCGGGAGACGAGACATGTGGGTGAGCGGAGCGGCTCGCGGCGGTCTGCGGAGTAGCGGAGCGGCTCGCGATGGCTGCCGAAGAACCGCAGCGGCTCGCGAAGGTCGCCGTGGGAGAAGCATGTCTCGCCGCGGTCGTCGCAGGTCGTGGCCGGCGGTCACGGCGTCGATCGTAGCGCTCGCCGTCTCCGCCGCCTTTGGCATCTTCGGTTGCGGCGACGAGGTCACGGCGCCGGTCACGGCGCCGGTCGACCAGGCGAAAGACCTGGCGGCGAAGGCCGCCGTGCTGGCGATCGCGACGGGGGTCAAGGCGCACGTGGCCACGACCGGGGAGGCGCCGGCGGATGCGAGCCAGGCCACTCTCGGCGCCTTCGTCAGCCCCTGGCCTGACAACCCGTTCACCGGCGCGCCGATGCAGTCGGGCTCGAGCCCCGGCGACTACGTCTACCGGGCACTCGGAGGCTCCTCCTACGAGCTCTCGGTCCATCTCTCCGACGGGTCGCTCGCGCCGGCGCCCTGACTCCTGCCCTCCGTCGGTCGGGTACGATGCGGGGAGCGCCGCCGTCCCGAGGGCTCGGCTCAGCTTGGGGCGCCTCGTGACGCGGGCGCGGCTGACTCGTGTCGCCGGCCCGCGCCGCCGGCGGTGACACGACGCACGACCGCGACGAGGAGGATCCGTCGATGGACACCGACGAGTTCCGCACGCTGGGCCACGAGCTGGTCGAGTGGATCGCGGCCTACCGCGAGCGTCTCGAGGGACTGCCCGTCATGAGCCGCGTCGAGCCCGGCGAGGTCGCGGCGCGGCTCCCGGCCGAGCCGCCGCAGCGGGGCGAAGGCCTCGGCGACATCGTCGCCGACCTCGAGCGCGTCGTGCTGCCGGGGATCACGCACTGGAACCACCCCGGCTGGTTCGCCTACTTCCCCTCCAACTCCGACCTCGCCTCGGTGCTCGCCGACCTCGTCTCGTCGGGGCTCGGCCCTCAGGGCATGAGCTGGCAGACGAGCCCCGCCGCGACCGAGGTCGAGGACGTGGTCATGGGCTGGCTGCGGCAGATGATCGAACTGCCGGAGTCGTTCACCGGCGTGATCCACGACAGCGCAAGCTCCGCGACCTTCTGCGCCCTGCTCTGCGCCCGCGAGCGCACGACGGGCTTCGGCCAGAACCGCGGCGGCCTGCAGGCCGAGGCGGCGCCGCTCGTCGTCTACGCATCGGATCAGGCGCACAGCTCGATACCCAAGGCGGCGCTGCTCGCCGGCTTCGGCGCCGAGCACCTGCGCCTGGTCCCGACCGACGACGAGCACGCGCTGCGCGCCGACCTGCTCGAGGAGGCGGTCGCCGAGGACCACGCCGCCGGCCGCAGGCCCTGCGCGGTCGTCGCCGCGACCGGGACGACGGCGACGACGGCGCTCGACCCGGTCGGACCGGTGGCCGACGTCGCCGAGCGCCACGGGCTCTGGCTGCACGTCGATGCGGCGCTCGCCGGGACGGCGATGATCTGCCCCGAGTTCCGCTGGATGTGGGAGGGCGTCGAGCGCGCCGATTCGCTGGTCTTCAACCCCCACAAGTGGATGGGCCCGGGCTTCGACCTCTCCGCTTACTACGTGCGCGACCCCGAGCACCTGGTGCGCGTGATGAGCACCGACCCGAGCTACCTGCGCACGGCCCAGGACGGCCGCGTGCGCAACCTGCGCGACTGGGGCATCCCGCTGGGCCGCCGCTTCCGCGCCCTCAAGCTCTGGTTCGTGATCCGCGAGCACGGCGTCGAGGGCCTGCAGGCGAGGATCCGCAGAGATGTGGAGAACGCGCGGTGGCTGACGGAGCAGGTGGACGATGCGCCGGGCTGGGAGCGCCTCGCCCCGGTGCCGCT
>DATHSP010000371.1:0-2385 GCA_035464075.1 Thermoleophilia bacterium
TCGATCAGCCACTCGTCGAGGTCGAGGAAGGACATGTGGCAGCCGCTGCAGCCGGCCAGCCAGACGGTCGCGACGCGCGGCTTGCTCACTTGAGCACCTCCCGGTGCGACTCACGCTCGCGGCGGGCCGTGAGGGTGGAGACGAGCGTGCGGGGAACGCGCCGCTCGCCCACCGAGGTACCCTTCTCGAAGAGCGCGCCCACCGGGCAGGCGGAGACGCACTTGCCGCACGAGGTGCAGCTCTCGGCCTCGCCCCAGGGCACGCCGAGGTCCGCGACGAGGTGCGTCTCGCGGCCGCGGCCGGCGACGCCCCAGGTGAAGGCGCCCTCGACCTCGGCGCAGGCGCGCACGCAGCGGGTGCAGAGCACGCAGCGGCTCGGGTCGTAGCCGAAGCGCGGGTGCGACAGGTCCATCTCCAGCCGCGTGGGCGGCGGGGTGAAGTTGACGTGGTCGACGCCGAGTTCGGCGGCGAGGTTCTGCAGCTCGCAGGCGCCGCTGGCGACGCAGGCCGCGCAGATGTGCTGGCCCTCGGCGAAGAGCATCTCGAGCAGCACGCGGCGATGCTCACGCAGCCGGGGCGTGTCCGTGTGGACGTCCATCGACTCGCCGACCGGGGTGGCGCAGGCGGGCCGCGGGCGCGGCGTTCCGGCGATCTCGACCATGCACAGGCGGCACGCGCCGACGACCGAGAGGCCGTCGAGCTGGCACAGCCCGGGGACGCGGACGCCCGCGCGGACGGCGGCCTGCATGAGGTTCTCGCCGGCCGGCGCCTCGATCTCGACGCCGTCGATCTTCAGGTTGACGCCGGCCATCAGGCGCTCCTCTCGCTGCCGTCCGCGAACGCGGACGCGCTCTCGGTGGCTGCCACCACGTGGGCCCCGGGGAGCCCGGCGAGGTGGGCGCCGTCGGGCACCAGCAGGGCCTCGTACTCGGGTCGGAAGTAGTGGAGCGTCGAGAGCACCGGGTTCGGGGCCGTCTGGCCCAGGCCGCACAGGCTGTTCGTGCGCACGACCTCGCACAGCGTCTCGAGCCGCGCGAGGGTGGCGGCGGTGCCGCGCCCGCCGATCAGGGCGTCGAGCAGCTCGTGCATCTCGTAGGTGCCGGCGCGACAGGGCAGGCACTTGCCGCAGCTCTCGTCCATGCAGAAGCGCATGAAGAAGCGGGCGACGTCCGGCATCGCGACGTCCTCGTCCATGACGATCAGGCCACCCGAGCCCATGATCGAGCCCAGCGCGAGCAGGCTGTCGTAGTCCATCGGCGTGTCGATGTGCTTCAGCGGGATGCAGCCGCCGCTGGGGCCGCCGGTCTGCGCGGCCTTGAAGGCCTTGCCGCCGGCGACGCCGCCGCCGATCTCGTCGATGATCTCGCGCAGCGTGATGCCCATGGGCACCTCGATGAGGCCGGTGTTCTCCAGCTTGCCGGCCAGCGCGAAGACCTTGGTGCCGCGGCTGGTCTCGGTGCCGATGCCGGCGAACCAGTCCGCGCCGCGGCGCATGATCGTGGGCACGTTGGCCAGCGTCTCGACGTTGTTGATCATCGAGGGGTGGCCCCACAGGCCGCGCTCCGTCGGGTAGGGCGGCCGCAGCACCGGGGTGCCGCGCTGGCCCATGATCGACGCCATCAGCGCCGTCTCCTCGCCGCACACGAACGCGCCGGCGCCGATGCGGATCTCGACGTCGAAGGAGAAGTCGCTGCCGAACAGGTTCTTGCCGAGGAGCTTGTGGCGCTTGGCCTGGCGGATCGCCTGCTCGAGCCGGCGCACCGCGACGGGGTACTCGGCCCGCACGTAGATGTAGCCCTTGACGGCGCCGGTGGCGTAGGCCGCGATCGCCATGCCCTCGAGCACGCGGTGGGGGTCGTCCTCCATGACGGTGCGGTCCATGTAGGCGCCGGGGTCGCCCTCGTCGCCGTTGGCGATCACGGTCTTCTGGTCGGACTTCGCCTCGTTCAGCAGCTTCCACTTGCTGCCGGCGGGGTAGCCGCCGCCGCCACGACCGCGCAGCCCGGAGCGCTGCACCACGTCGATGACGCCGGCCGGGGTCATCGTGCTCACGGCGTCGCGCAGGGCGCGGTAGCCGCCGTGGGCGATGTAGTCCTCGATGCGGTTGGGGTCGATCTCGCCCATGTTCTCGAGCACGACCCGCACCTGGCGGGCGAAGAACGGGTGCTCGAGCGACAGCGTCTGCTCCTCCACCGGCTGGCCGCCGGCGAGGTGCTGCTCGCCGATGCGGCGGGCGGCGTCGGCGTCGACGTCGGCGTAGAGGACGTCGTCCTCGCCGCGCGTCCGCACCTTCACGAGCGGGCCGCGCGAGCACAGCCCCATGCAGCCGGTGGCGACCAGGCGGACGTCTTGGTCGAGCCCCTGCTCGCCGACGACGTCCTTGAG
>DATHSP010000372.1:0-9666 GCA_035464075.1 Thermoleophilia bacterium
CGAGGTCGTCTTCGCCGACCCGTCCTTCGTGGTCTACAACGACATCTGCCTGCGGCACGAGGCGAGGGCCGTCACCGTGCCGCTCGTCGAGCACACCCACGACCTCGAGGCGATGACCGCGGCGGTCACGCCGCGCACCAGGATGGTCATCGTCTGCAACCCCAACAACCCGACCGGCACCTACGTGCCGGTGGCCGATGTCGCACGCCTCGTGGAGCGCGTGCCCGGCGACGTGCTGGTCGTGATCGACGAGGCCTACAACGAGTTCGTGACCGCGGCCGACAGCCAGGACGCGCTCGCGCTCCAGGCCGCATACGACAACGTGATCGTGCTGCGCACGTTCTCGAAGATCTACGGGCTCTGCGGCCTGCGCGTCGGGTACGGGCTCTGCTCGCCCGAGCTCCGGGGGGCCCTCGACAAGGTGCGCCAGCCGTTCAACGTGAACCGGCTCGCGCAGGCGGCCGCGCTCGAGGCGCTCAAGCACGGCGACCAGGTCGCCGGGCGCCGGCGCTTCAACGCCGAGCTGCGCGCCTACCTCGTCGAGCGGCTCACCGCCGCGGGCCGGGCCACCGTGCCCAGCGAGGCCAACTTCATGCTCGTGGACACGCGCGACCTGTGCCGCCCCCAGGACGAGGTCTGCGGGGCGCTGCTCGCGCTGGGCGCGATCGTCCGCGACGGCAACGCGCTGGGCTGCCCCGGGTGGGCGCGGGTCAGCGTCGGCACGCGCGAGGAGGTCGACTTCTTCCTCGAGAAGCTCGCCTCGCTCGAGGCGCCTGACGAGGGGGGGTCGAGCTGAGCATGATGGTCATCATGCACGAGTCGGCGACGACGGAGCAGGTCGCCGGCGTCGTGGCGCGCGTCGAGGCCGTCGGGGCCAGCGCCCACGTCTCGGTCGGTGAGCGGGTCACGGTCATCGGCGTCCTCGGCGACCGCGAAGAGCTCACCGCCCTGCCCCTCGAGGCCATGCCGGGCGTCGAGCGCGTGGTCGCGATCCTCAAGCCGTACAAGCTGGTGAGCCGCGAGTTCCACCCGGCCGACACCGTCGTCCAGGTCGGCGGTGTGCGCATCGGCGGCGGCCACTTCTGCCTGATCGCCGGCCCGTGTTCGGTCGAGACCTCCGAGCAGGTGCTGGCCGCGGCACACGCCGTGAAGGCGGCCGGCGGCCACGTGCTGCGCGGCGGCGCCTATAAACCGCGCACCTCGCCCTACGCGTTCCAGGGACTCGGCGTCGAAGGCCTGCGCATGCTGGCGGCGGCGCGCGACGAGACCGGCCTGCCGATCATCACCGAGCTCATGGACCCGCGCGACCTCGACGACGTCTACGAGTACGCCGACATCATCCAGATCGGCGCTCGCAACATGCAGAACTTCCAGCTCCTCGCCGAGGTCGGCCGCCGTGACAAGCCGGTGCTCATCAAGCGGGGGCTCTCGGCGACCATCGAGGAGTGGCTGATGGCGGCCGAGTACGTGGTCAAGGAGGGCAACCGCGACGTGATCCTCTGCGAGCGCGGCATCCGTACCTTCGAGACCGCGACCCGCAACACGCTCGACATCGGCGCGGTCGCGGTGGTGAAGCTCGCCAGCCACCTGCCGGTCGTGGTCGACCCCAGCCACGCCACGGGGCGCCCCGAGCTGGTCCTGCCGCTCTCGCTCGCCGCCGTGGCCGCGGGCGCCGACGGGGTGATCGTCGAGACCCACCCCAACCCCGAGCAGGCGCTCTGCGACGGGCCGCAGTCCCTGCCGACGAGCGCCTTCGGCGAGTACGCCGCGCGCACGCGCGAGCTCGCCGTCTGGTGCGGCAAGACGCTCGGCTGACCGTGGGCCCGCCCACTCTCGCCGGCGCCACCATCGCCGTCGTCGGCGTGGGCCTCATGGGCGGCTCGCTCGGGCTCGCCGCGCGGGAGCGTGCCGGGGTGGCCGCGGTGCGCGGCTGGAGCCGCACGCGGGAGACGCTCGAGCTCGCCCTCGAGCGCGGAGCCATCACCCACGCCTGCGCCTCGCTCGAGGAGGCGGTCGAGGGCGCCGGCCTCGTCGTCGTGGCGACGCCGGTGCGTCTCGTCGCCGACACGGTCAAGGCCGCGCTGCGGGCGGCCCCCGAGGCCATCGTCACCGATGTCGGCAGCACCAAGGCGCCGCTCATGCGCGCCCTCTCGCCCCAGGAGCAGGCGCGCTGCATCGGCGGCCACCCGCTGTGCGGCTCGGAGACGGCCGGGGTGGCGAACGCGCGCGCCTCGCTCTACGACGGCGCGACCTACTTCCTGACCCCGGGGACCCACGTCGACGCCGAGGCGTACCGCCGTCTCTACGGGTTCGTCACTGACCTCGGCGCGCGGCCGGCGGCCGTCGACCCCGAGGAGCACGACCGCCTGATGGCGCTCATGAGCCACCTGCCGCACGTGCTCGCCAACGTGCTCATGGCCCAGGCGGGGCAGCACGCGGGCTCGCGCGACGCGCTGCTCTCGGCCGGCCCCAGCTTCCGTGACCTGACGCGCATCGCCGGCAGCAACCGTCGCGTGTGGACCGACATCTTCCTCGACAACCGCGCCGCGCTGCTCGCCGCGCTGGCCGCCTTCCAGGACGGACTGCAGGAGGTGCTCGAGGCGCTCGCCGCCAACGACGGCGCGCGCCTCGGCGAGTCGATCGCGCGCGCCGCCGGGCACCGTGAGCGCATGCTCGCCGTCGGCGACCTCGCGGCCGGGGATCTCTACCGGCTGGTCGTTCCCATCGCCGACCGCCCCGGCGTGCTCAAGGAGATCATGGTCGCCCTCGGCGACGCCGGCATCAACGTCGAGGACCTCGCCCTGCACCACATGAGCGCCGAGCTCGGCGGCAGCCTGACCGTCTACGTGCAGGGGGAGGAGGTCTGCCGCCGCGCCGCCCACGTGCTCGGCGGGCTCGGCTACGACGTCGCCACCGCGAGGGCGGTCGAGTGACCGTCGTGGCGATCGACGGTCCCGGGGGATCGGGCAAGAGCACGGTGGCGCGGCGCGTCGCCGAGGCTCTCGGCTTCGTCTACCTGGACACGGGGGCGATGTACCGCGCCGTCGGCGTGCTCGCGCGCGAGGCGGGCCTCGACCTCGACGACGAGGCGGCCGTGGCCGCCGTGGCGGCGACGGCCGCTCTGCGCTTCGACGACGAGGGCCGGCTCTTCGGCGGTGAGCGCGACCTGAGCGCGGCGATCCGCACGCTCGCCGCCGGCGAGGCGGCGTCGCGCGTCTCGGCCCTGCCGGCTGTACGCCGCCTGCTCGTCGAGCGGCAGCGCGCCCTGGCGGCGGCCGGCGATGTCGTCATCGAGGGGCGCGACATCGGCACCAACGTGTGTCCTCGCGCCGAGCTCAAGGTCTACCTGACGGCGAGCCCGGACGTCCGCTCCCGCCGGCGTTTCGACGAGTTGACGGCCTCGGGCCACGAGGTCGGCCACGACGAGGTCTCGCGCGCCGTCGAGGAGCGCGACCGGCGCGACACCACGCGGGTCGTGAACCCGTTGCGCAAGGCCGACGACGCCGTCGAGATCGACACCTCGGAGCTCACCCTCGACGAGGTCGTCGCCGAGGTCGAGCGCCTGGCGCGTGAGAGGCTCGCGCGATGAGGGTCGCCGGCCTCCCGCTCCGCGGCCGCGGCGACCGGCCGCTGTACACCTTCTGCCGCTGGATCGTCCTGGCGATCTTCGCCGGCCTCTACCGCTGCCGGGCCGAAGGCACGGAGCACCTGCCCGCGACGGGGCCGGCCCTGATCGCCGTCAACCACAAGGCCGACTTCGACCCGGTGGTCGTCGGGATGGTCTTCGACCGCCCGCTCGCCTACATGGCCAAGCGCGAGCTCTTCAAGGTCCCCGTGCTAGGCCGTCTCATCAGCGCCCTCGGCGCCTTCCCGATCGACCGCGGCGCCGGCGACCGCGCCGCGCTCCAGACCGCGCTCGACCTGCTCGCCGGCGGGCACGTGCTGCTCATGTTCCCCGAGGGGACGCGGCAGCCCGACGACGAGATCCACGAGTTCCTGCCCGGCGTCGCATTGCTCGCGCTGCGCAGCGGCGCCCCCGTCGTGCCGGTCGCCGTGCACGGCACCAACCTCATGCTCCGCGGCGGTCGCCCCGGGTGGCCGGCGCTGCGCGTGAAGGTGGGACCGCCGGTCGACCTCTCCGGCATCGAAGGGAGGGGTAGCGCCGCCTACCACGAGGCCGCGCGCCGCATGCGCGCGGAGGTGACCCTGCTCTACGACGCGCTGCGACCGGAGGGCCGTGGGTGACCGGGACGACACACTGAGGTCACGCGCTCGCGAGGGCGGCTGCCCGGAGATCGTCGTCGCGCGCCACGCCGGCTACTGCTACGGGGTGGAGCGTGCCCTGCGCCTGACCGAGGAGGCGGTGCGCACGGCCGAGGGCCCCGTCGCCACGCTGGGCCCCATCATCCACAACCCGACCGTCGTCCGCCGCCTCGAGGAGCGCGGGGCACGGATGGTCGAGGATGTCGCCCACGCCGCCGAGGGGACCCTGGTCGTGAGGACGCACGGGGTGCCTCCCGAGGCCGTCGGCGAGGCGCGCCGCCGGGGCCTGCACGTGGTCGACGCGACGTGCCCCTTCGTCGCCGTCGCGCAGCGCAAGGCGGCCGAGCTGCGCGAGGCCGGCTACCTCGTCGTCATCCTCGGGGAGCGCGACCACCCCGAGGTCGTCGGCCTCCAGGGGTTCGCGGGGCCCGACGCCGTCGTCGTCGAGGGCGCCGACGGCCTCCGGCCGGCGCTCGTGCGCGGCCGCCGGGTCGGCGTCGTCGTCCAGACCACGCAGTCGCGCGAGCACCTCGCCGAGGTGGTCGCGGCGCTTGTGCCTCTGGCACGGGAGACGCTGATCTTCAACACCATCTGCGACGCGACCGAGAAGCGGCAGACGGCCGCCTGCGAGCTCGCCGGGCAGGTCGACGCGGTCGTCGTCGTCGGCGGTCGCAACAGCGCCAACACGGCGCGGCTCGCCCAGCTCTGCCGCGAGATCGAGCCGCGCACCTTCCACATCGAGACGGCGGCGGAGCTGCGGCCCGAGTGGGTGCGCGGCTGCCGGCGGATCGGCGTGACCGCGGGGGCCTCGACTCCGGAGGACGAGATCGAGGCCACCATCCGCGCTCTCGAGCGGCTGTGTGCCCCGGCAGCCGGTGAGTAGACCGGGGCCGGAGTCCCCGGTGAGCGCGTCGCCCGTCCCTCTGACCGTGGCCGCCGCCGACGGGCCCGCCTCTCGCGGCGGCCTCCGCTCGGGGGACTGCATCCGCGCCGTCAACGGCGCCGCCCCCCTCGACGTGCTCGATCTCGAGTTCGCGGCCGCCGACGGGCCGCTGTGGCTCGAGATCGTGCGCGAGGGTCGCGTCCTGGAGTTCGTGGTCAGGCCGCGAGCCGACGGCTGGCACGGCATCTCGCTCGCCCACGAGCTCGGCGTCCCTCCTCGGACCTGCCGCAACCGCTGCCGCTTCTGCTTCGTCGACCAGCTCCCGCCGGGGTTGCGGCCGAGCCTGTCGGTGAAAGACGACGACTACCGGCTCTCGTTCCTTCACGGCAACTTCACGACCCTGTCCAATCTGGATGAGGACGATGTGGCCCGGATCCTCGCGCTGCGCCTCTCGCCGCTGTACGTCTCGCTGCACGCCTGGGACGACGACGCCCGCGTGGCACTGATGGGGCGTGCCGCGCGCGGTGCGCGGACGGTGCTGCTCCGTCTCGCCGCCGCGGGGGTGGAGCTGCACCTCCAGGTCGTCCTCTGCCCGGGCTGGAACGACGGCGCCGTACTCGAGCAGACGGTGCGGGAGAGCTCGCGCCTCGAGGCGGTGGCCGATCTCGGCATCGTCCCGGTGGCGCTCGCCGAGGAGGGCGACCTGGTCCGTGTCACGCCCGAGGACGCGGCGGCGCTGCTGCGCCACCTGGAGGGCTGGCAGCGCGACGCCCGCCGGCATCTCGGGCGCGGCTTCGTGCACGCCGCCGACGAGCTGCACCTGCTCGCCGGCCGGACCCCGCCGGCCGGCGACGCCCCGTTGCAGTACGAGAACGGCATCGGCGTGGCGGCCGTCTTCCTGCACGAGGCGCGCTGGCCGTTCGCGCACGAGGGTCGTCTGGCCCGGGGGCGCCGCCTGCCGCGCCTGCGGCTGCTCTGCGGCGCCCTGGCGGCGCCGGTCGTCGGGCTCGCCTGCCGGCGCCTTGCGGCTCACGGGATCACCGCCCGGCCCTTCGTCGTCGGGAACGAGCTCTTCGGGCCGCACGTCACCGTGACGGGGCTGCTCGGCGGCCGCGAGGTCGCGCGCGCCCTGGTGCGCGAGCCGCTCGCGGCCGCCGAGTGGCTGGTCGCCCCGCGCGACTGGCTTCCCGAGGCCCTGGGGGCGACGCTGGACGACGTCGGCGAGCAGGATCTGGCCGGCGCCTGCGCCGGCCGCCTCGTGCTCGCCGACGGCCTGCGAGCGGCCTTTGCTACACTGGCGCGATGATGCGCTCGCCCTCCGTCGTCGTCGTCGGCTCGCCCAACGCCGGCAAGTCCACGCTGATCAACCGTCTCAGCGGTACGCGTACGGCCGTCGTGCACGAGGAGCCGGGCGTGACGCGAGACCGCAAGGAGATCGACCTCGAGTGGCGCGGCCGGCGGCTCGTGCTGGTCGATACCGGCGGGTACGACACCGAACCGGACCGGCCCTTCGCCGGCGAGGTGCGCGAGCAGGTCCGGGCCGCGATCGACGAGGCCGACCTGGTCCTGTTCGTGGTCGACGGCCGGGCCGGGCTGCTCGCCGACGACCACGAGATCGCCAACGTGCTCCGCCGCTGCGACGCTCCCGTCGTGCTCGTGGCGAACAAGGTCGACGACCCGGCGCTCGAAGCGCTGCCGGGCGAGCTCTACAGGCTCGGGTTCGGCGAGCCTTCCGTCGTCTCGGCGGTGCACGGGCTGGGGACCGGCGACCTGCTCGACAGGGTCCTCGAGGAGCTGGAGGAGCGGGGCGTCCTCGGAGAGCGCGGCGGGGAGGAGGCGGCCGACGACAAGGTGCCGGTCGCCATCGTCGGCCGGCCGAACGCCGGCAAGTCGTCGCTCTTCAACGCCATCGCGGGCCAGCCCCGGGCCATCGTGAGCGAGCTCGCGGGGACGACGCGCGACGCGATCGACACCGTGGTCGAGACGGCCCACGGCGGCTTCCGTTTCATCGACACCGCGGGCATGCGCAAGAGCTCGAAGGTGCAGGGCGTCGAGTACTACGCCTACCTGCGCAGCCTGCAGGGGCTCGAGCGCGCTCACGTGGCCGTCGTCGTGCTCGACGCGACGCTCGGCCTCACCGAGATCGACCTGAGCGTGGCGAGCGAGGCGATGCGCCGCGGCTGCGCCACCGTGCTCGTCGTCAACAAGAGCGACCTCGTCGAGCCCGACCTCGACGAGCTCGGCGGCATCGCCGCGCGCAAGCTGCGCCAGAAGCCGCTCGTGCTGGCCGTCTCGGCGCGGACCGGGCGCGGGGTCGACCATCTGCTCGCCGTGGTCGCCTCGCTGGACGCCCGGTATACTGCCCACATCCCGACCGGGGAGCTCAACCGGGCGCTGGCGGCGCTGGCGGCGGACCGGCCGCTGCCGGCCCGAGGCTCGCGACGGCTGAAGATGTATTACATCGCGCAGTATCAGACCGCGCCGCCGCGGTTCGCCATCGACGTCAACGACCGCACGCTGGTCACGCGTGATTTCGGCTACTTCGTGGAGAACAGGCTGCGGCGGCGCTTCTCGCTCGAGGGGGTCCCGTTGATCATCGACTTCAAGGGCAGGCACGGAAGGTGACGATCGCGCTCTTCCTCGTGCTGCTCGTCCTCGCCTACCTCGTCGGGGCGATCCCCTTCGGCCTGATCGTCGGGCGGCTCGCCTACGGGGTCGACGTGCGCGAGCACGGCTCGGGCAACGTGGGCACCACCAACGTCTTCCGCGTGCTCGGCAAGAAGGCAGGCGTCGCGGTCTTCGTCCTCGACGTGTGCAAAGGCTTCCTGCCCGCTCTCGTCGCGACGCTCGTCTTCGGCCCGTGGCCGGCGACCTTCATCGCCGCCGCACCCGTCGTGGGGCACATGTACTCGGTCTTCCTCCGGGGCCGCGGCGGCAAGGGCGTCGCGACGGGGGCCGGCGCGGTCCTCGCCCTCGAGCCCACGGTCTTCCTCATCCTCTTCGTCACCTGGCTCGTGCTCGTCTTCACGGTGCGCATCGTGAGCCTCGCATCCCTGGTCGCGACGGCGTCGCTGCCGATCCTCCTCATCGTGCGCGACAGTCCGCTGCCCTACGTGATCGCCGCGCTGCTGGCGGCGGCGATCGTCTTCTACGCCCACCGCGGCAACATCAAGCGGCTCCTGCACGGCGAGGAGCGCCGCTTCGCGCCGCCCTGGCGCTCGCGCCCGAGCGGCGGCCACGGCGCCGGTCAGGTCTCGTGATGGACGTCACCGTCGTCGGCTCGGGCAGCTGGGGCAGCGCCTTCTCGCGCCTCCTGCAGCGTCGCGGGCACAGGGTCCAGGTGCTGACCATGACCGCGGCCGAGGCCGACGAGCTGAACCGCCGGCACGAGAACCCGCACTTCCTGCCCGGCGTGGCCCTGCCACCTGAGGTGCGCTTCGTCGCCATGGACGAGGCCGAGCTCGGGGCGAGCGAGCTCGTCGTGTACGCGGTGCCGACCCAGGCGGTGCGTGCAGTCGCGCGCTGGGTGGCGCCGCGCCGTGCCCCGGACTCGCTGCAGCTCTCGCTGGCCAAGGGTGTCGAGCTCGGCACCCTGGAGCGCCCGTCGCAGGCGATCCTCGAGGAGACCGGCGCTCCCGCGGCCGTGCTCTCCGGTCCGAACCACGCCGAGGAGGTGGCGCGCGACATGCCGTCGGCCACCGTCGTGGCGAGCGCCGACGACCAGGTAGCCGCGCGCCTGCAGGCGGCGATCATGTGTGACACCTTCAGGGTGTACACCAACGCCGACGTGCTCGGGGTCGAGTTCTGCGGCGCGGCCAAGAACCCCATCGCGGTCGCGGTCGGCATGTCCGACGGGCTCGGCTTCGGCGACAACTCCCGCGCCGCCCTCATCACGCGGAGCCTCGCCGAGGTCACCCGCCTCGGCCTCGCCATGGGCGGGCGCTTCGAGACTTTCGCCGGCCTCGCCGGCATCGGCGACCTCATCGCCACCTGCACCTCGCGACACAGTCGCAATCGGCACGCCGGCGAGCTGCTCGCCCAGGGGGTGTCGCCGGCGGACGTCGAGGCGACGGTGGGCCAGGTCGTGGAGGGCATCCCGACGGCCCGCGCCCTCCACGACCTGGCCGCCCGCCTCGGGCTCGAGCTGCCGGTGACGGAACAGGTGTACGCGGTCCTCGAGGGCCACAGCACGGCGGCCGAGACCGTGCAACGGCTGATGGGACGCGAGGCCAAGCGCGAGCACCAGTGACGCGGACGTCGCCGCCCCGGAATCTCACCGCGGTGAACCCGCAGGACGCCTCGCGGATCCCGTCGGACGTCTCGCGACGAGGCCGGTCCGGCGTTGAGGCCTCCGGGGGCCTCTGGTAGACTCCGCGGGGCCGCGGGGCCGGCAGGTCTCCGTGCCGCGCGGCGCCCAGACAGCACCCGGATCGTCTCGCGCGCCGTCGTCCCGACGGCGCGTCGGTCGTCAGGAGGTACGGTGGAGAAGCGCAACTACCTGTTCACGTCCGAGTCGGTCA
>DATHSP010000373.1:0-2456 GCA_035464075.1 Thermoleophilia bacterium
CGCCGCCCCCTCACCGACGTCCAGGAACGTGAGCCGCGGCTCGGAGAGGGCGGCAGGCGGCGCCGGCGCGGCGAGCAGCGCCGCGGCCACGACCGCGGCCGTGGCGAGCGCGAGGGCGGCGCGGCGCGAACGGGCGGCGACGTAGGCGCGCAGGCCGACGCCGGCGCGGTGCGCGAGCAGCGTCAGCACCAGAGCCTCGAGAGCAAGGGCCGCGCCGAGGACCACGGCCAGGGTCGGTCCCCGCCACTCGTAGACCGCCCACGACGGCCGGGCGAAGAAGCGCGACACCTCGACCAGGAATCCGAGCAGCACGCCGCTGACGACGTTGAGCGGCACGCCGACGAGCCGGTGCACGAAGCCGAGCAGCAGGCTGAGCATGCCGAGGAACATGACCAGCCCGAGGACGAAGCCCCCGATGAGGTTGGCCGGTACGGCGACCACCGAGGCGGAGCCGAACGCGGTGAGGGAGACCGGCGCCGTCGCCAGGCTGGCCGCCGTGGTCACCCCCGCCTGTTCGGCGAAAGGCCCAGGCAGGAAGGACAGGGCGCGGGTCAGCGGCCGGGCGAGGACGAGGAGCCCGGCGACGGCGGCGAACGAGAGCTGGAAGCTCACGTCGTACAGGGTCGCCGGGTTGAACGAGAGCAGCAGCGCCGCGGGAGCGAGCAGGAGCAGCCAGCCGTCGGTCGGGCGGGCGACCATCATCGCGAGGAGCCCGACGATGCCGGCGAACCCGGCGCGCACGATCGACGGCGCCGCGCCGGTGAGCAGGACGTAGACCAGAACGACGACGAGCAGCACGGCGAGGCGCGGCCGCCGGGGCACGCCGAGCAGACCGAGGGCGAACCCCCACATCGAGCACAGCAGGACGACGTTCTCCCCCGAGACGGCGAGGATGTGCAGGAGCCCGCTGCGCCGGAAGGCGTCGATGAGGGAGGGGTCGAGACGCTCGTCGTCGCCGAGGACCATGCCCTGGAGGACCTCGCGGACGGGCGAGTGCAGGCCGGCGGCGAGATGGTCGCGGGAGGCGCGCCGCAGGCTGTCGACGAGGCCCAGCGGCCCGCCCCGGCGACCGACCAGGCGCAGGTCTGCGTAACGGCCCTCGAGGGTCACGTGCTCGCCGCGCCGCCGCAGGTAGCGCCCGTAATCGAACCCCCCCTCGTCGGGCGGCGGCGGGAGGTCTTCGACGAGGGCGCCCTCGACGACGACCAGCGCGCCCTCGGTCAGGGGCCCGCACTGGTCGAGGTCGGGCGCCTCGCCCTCCTCGACGCGCAGGCTGAGGTGCGCGGGCTCGTCGACGGGGCGCCCGTCGACGGCGTCGACGTGCAGGGGCAGCGACAGACGGTCGCCGCGCAGCTCGGGCAGGTCGACGAGCGTCGCCCGCAAGGTGACGCGGTCGCCGATAGACCCGGTCAGCGACGAACGCTCGAGGGTCGTGAGGCGGGCGCCGCCGACGGCGGCGCCCGCCGCGATGAAGAGCGCCGCCAGAGCCAGCGCGACGGCCGCGCGGCGCCATGCGTGACGGCCGGGCGTCAGCCGGCCTGCGGCGCCGGCGGCGATCGCGGCGGCGAGCGCGACGCCCAGCAGCACGGCAGCCGGCGGACGCCACGCGAGAGCGGCCACGAGACCGCCGACGTAGCCGCCGAGCAGGACGTGCGGCGGCGCGACCCGGCTCCCCATCTCACACGGTGATGGAGTCCTTGATGGCGGCGAACTTGGCGTCGCCGATGCCGGGGACGTCCATGATGCCCTCGATCGCCGTGAACGGACCGTGTTCAGTGCGGTAGTCGGCGATCGCCTGGGCCGTGGCGGGGCCGACGCCCTGCAGCTCCTGGAGCTCGTCGACGCTCGCCGTGTTGATGTTGACGAGCCCGCCGGCCGTGGACGACGAGGCATCGCCGGTCGCGGCCGCCGGCGCCGCCCCCCGCTCGGGGACGACGATCTGCTGGCCGTCGATCACCTTCGCGGCGAGGTTGACGGCCGCCAGCTCGGCGGCGGCGGTGGCGCCTCCGGCGAGCTCGATGGCGTCGCAGACGCGCGCCCCGGCGGGCAGCCGGACCACCCCCGGGCTGCGCACGGCTCCGCACACGTACACGGTGACGTCGGGGGCGGCCGACGGCGCCGCCGACGGGCTCGCGGAGAGCGGGGCCAGCGCCAGCCGCGACCCGTCGGGCTCGGCGCCCGCCCGCGGCAGGACGACGTAGCGGACCCCGAGCGCGAGCACGACGACGCCGAGGGCGAAGTAGGCGTAGAGCTGGCGACGGGTCAGGTCCACAGGCACCTCGGCGGTCGGGGGCGCCGGCCGGCGGAGGCTCCGGCCGGCGCCCCCGTACGGTAGCGCCCGTCCTCACGGCCGTCAGCGGCCGCGGAGGACGAGAGGGATGACGCTGGCCGGCGCTGCGCGGTGACGTTGGCGCCGGCATGCACGAGGCGACGGTCGCGAGGGGCGGGCCGCCCGG
>DATHSP010000374.1:0-2119 GCA_035464075.1 Thermoleophilia bacterium
GCCTTCCCGCTCGTGTTCGCCTACGGGCAGGACCTGACCTCGGCCGTGCACGGGGCGCTCATCTTCGCGACGCTGCCCGTGCTCACCAGTCTCTTCGGGACGATCGTGGAGCGCCGCCGCGTCTCCGCGGCGTGGATCGCCGGATGTGTGATCGCCGTGGCCGGCACGGCGGTCGTGATCCTGTGGCGGACGTCGGGCGCGTCGGACGAATCGAGCGTGACCGGCGACCTGCTGGTGCTCGCCGCGTCGGTGGTCTGCGCCATGGGCTACGTCGTCGGCGCACGGCTCTCGCAGCGCGGGTACCCTGCGGTACCGACCACCCTGTGGGTCATCTCGTTCTCGGCCGTCGTGCTGCTGCCGCTGCTGGCGTGGTCGCTGTGGAGCGGCGGCGTGCCCGACGCGGACGCCGCCGCCTGGGGCTCGATCCTCGCCCTCGCCACGCTCGTCTCGGTGCTCGGCTACATCGGCTGGTACTGGGCGCTCGCCAAGGGCGGCATCAGCCGCATCGCCTCGACGCAGTTCACCGAGCCGCTCTTCGGCGTCGCCCTGGCGGCGATCGTGCTCGGCGAGCGCCCGGCGCCGGTGACGCTGGTGGGCGCCGCCGGCGTGCTGCTCGGCGCCTGGCTCGTGTTGCGCTCCGGGCGGCCGGTGGCCTCCCGGTCCCCGCGGGCGCGGAGTTGACGCTGGCTCGCAGTCCCCGCGCACGCGGCGTTGACACCGTCTCGCGCTCGGCGACAATGGCGGGGCGCCGGCGGGACGCCGGCGGTCATCTCTGGAGAGGGCGCATGACGCGGGCAGGGACGGTGGCGACCGACGCGAGCGACGGAGTGTCGGCGCCGGCAGTGGCGGGCGCATCGCCGGCGGCGACGTCGACGGGCGCGACGCTGCCGCGGCTGTTCGCCGACTGGGTCGCCGAGTACGGGCCCGAGCCGGCGCTGAGCCGCCGCGTCGACGGCGGCTTCACGCCGTTCACCTACCGTGAGCTCGACCGGCGCGCGAGCGTGCTCGCGCTGGCGCTCGCGCGCGAGCTGGGTGTGCGGCGCGGCGAGCTCGTCGCCCTCATCTGCGACAACCGTCCCGAGTGGCTGGTCTGCAGTCTGGCCATCCACTTCCTCGGCGCCGTCGACGTGCCCCGGGGCACCGGGACCCCGGAGGAGATCCTCGCGGCGATCCTGCGGCACGCCGAGCCGGCGGTGGCGATCCTCGAGGACGCCGCCCAGCTGCAGCTGGTCCGTGAGGCGGTGCCCGGTCTTCGGGCGGCGGTGGTCATCGACGGCCGGGATGGTGGGTGCGACGGGCCGCCGGTCGTCTGCACGCTGGCCGAGCTGATGGCGGCCGGCGAGGCCGCATGGGCCGAGTCGGCCGACGAGATCCGCCGACGACGGGAGGACGTGGCGCCCGACGACCTGGCGACGATCATCTACACATCGGGCACGACCGGCGCCCCCAAGGGCGTGGCGCTCACCCACGCCAACTACGAGCTCAACCTGCGCGAGCTCCCCAAGCTGGTGGCGATCGAGCGCGTGCCGGTGCTCACCCTCCTCGAGCCGTGGCATGCCTACGAGCGGCAGGTGCAGCTCATGTACCTGAGCAAGGGGTGCTGCCTGCACTACAGCCACGTGATGACGCTGCGCGGCGACCTCAAGGCGGTGCGGCCCGTCGTCATGGCTACTGTGCCGGAGCTGTGGGTCACCCTCTACAAGGGCGTCTTCCACAAGATCGACGCGCAGAGGCCGGCCCGACGGCGGCTCGCGCGCTGGCTGGTCGCCCGCTCCCTGACGTCGGCGCAGGCGCGGCGCGTGCTCACCCGGCGTGAGCCCAGCGTGCGGCCTCGCGGGACGCTTCGGCGGTCGGCGGCGTACGCGTGGGCGCTGGCCAGGGCGGCCG
Organism: Thermoleophilia bacterium; assembly: GCA_035464075.1. GTDB lineage: Bacteria > Actinomycetota > Thermoleophilia > UBA2241 > UBA2241 > UBA2241. The sequence continues at coordinate 1,888 of DATHSP010000374.1, forward strand.
CCCTGGCTCCCCTCCACGCGCTCGCCGACCGCCTCGTCTTCCGCGACGTGCGCGCCGGGCTCGGCGGCCGGCTCCTCTTCCCCCTGGTGGGCGGCGGTCCGTTGCCCGACAAGGTCGACGAGTTCTTCGACGCCGCGGGCCTGCCCCTGCTGGAGGGTTACGGCATGACGGAGGCCATCGTGGTCGTGTCGATGAGGGACCCGTTCCGGCGCGTCGTGCGGACCGCGGGCCG
>DATHSP010000375.1:0-15026 GCA_035464075.1 Thermoleophilia bacterium
CTCGACAAGGCCGGCGCCACCGCCGTCGCCGGCATGGCCCACGACGGCATCGCCCGCGCCGTCGATCCGTGCCACACGCAGCGCGACGGCGACGCCGTCTTCGCCCTGGCGACGGGCGCGGCGGGCCGCGCCGTCGACGTCTCCGTGCTCGGCGCCGTCGCCGCCCGTGTGGTCGCCTCGGCCATCGTCCGCGCCGTGCGCACGGCGACCGCCGTCGCCGGCATCCCCGCCCTCCGCGACCTCAGCTCACCGTGAGCCACGACCTTCTCAGGCCATGAGCGGAGACGCTCTCCGCTATCTCACCCGGGCTGAGATCGAGAGTCTCGGCATCGGCCCCGCCGAGGTGGTCGACGCCCTCGACGCCGGCCTGCGCGAGAAGGGCCGCGGCGCGGTCGTGATGCCGCCCAAGACGACCCTTCACGGCCCGGACCGCGCCTTCTGTCAGGTGCTGTCGGCCTGGCTGTCGGATTCGGGCGCGCTCGGGGTCAAGTGGGTGACGATCTTCCCTGCGAACGCCGCGAAGGGCCTGCCTGCCGTCGGCGGCCTCGTCGTCCTCAGCGACGCCTCCACCGGGAGGCCCGAGGCGATCCTCGACGGCGGCGTCATCACCGCCTGGCGCACGGGCGCGAGCGCGGCGCTCGCGGCGCGCTACCTCGCCCGCCCCGAGGTCGACTGCGTCGGCCTGCTCGGCTGCGGCGTCCAGGGCAGGGCGAGCGTCGACGCCCTCGCCGCCGAGCTGCCCGGACTGCGCACCGTGCGCTGCCACGACGCCGTCCCGGCCGCCGCCGCCGCCTTCGTCGCCGAGGCGCCGTCCCGGCTGCCCGGCGTCGAGGTCGTGGTCTGTGACGAGCCCGCGGCGATCACGTGCGGCGCCGGCGTCGTCGTGACCGCGATCACCATGAGCGAGGACGTGGCGCCACCGCTCGACGCCGGTCGCCTCGAGCCCGGCGCCCTCGCGGTGGCGCTCGACTACGACGCCGCCTGGAGCACGGCGGCCATGGCCGAGTGCGCGCGCTTCTACTGCGACGACACCGAGCAGGCGCTCGCGACACGGGCGCACGGCCCGCGCCTGCAGGGCATCCCCGAGACCATCGCCGGCGACCTCGGCGAGCTCGCCGCCGGCCTCGTCGAGGGTCGTCGCGACCCGGGCGAGCGCCTCTTCTGCCTCAACCTCGGTCTCGCCGTCGAGGACATCGTCACCGCCCGCCTCGTGCTCGAGCGCGCCCGCGAGCGCGGCGTCGGCACGCCGCTGCCGATCTGAGCGCGCGAGGACGACGACCGATCCACTTCGGCGGCACGGATGCGCCCGCCTGGTCGCGCGGCGTCGGCTCGCGCCGTCGGCGAGACCCGGTTCGCCGCCGCCCGTGGGGCGGCGGCACGCCCGGCGCCCCACGTCAGCGCTGGAGGCCGGCTCGCTCCTCGAGTGCGCGCAGCAGGCCGAAGCACCCGGTGAGCATCATGTCGCCGTACGGCGCCGCGAACTCGAAGGGGAGGGGGGAACCCTCGAGCAGCGCGCGGCGGGGGCCGGTCGCGATCAGCGGCAGCCCGTCGGAGACGGGCTCGTCGAGCACGGCGCCGTGACCGCCGTCCTCGCGCACCTCGTCGTTCGCGAGGCCCCCGGAGAGGAAGCGCCGCAGGCGCTCGACGAGGCCCGGGCCGTCGAGCAGGCGGGTGTGGTGCTCGAAGACTCCCGCAAGACGGCCGTCGCGGGCCACGGCACAGACCGTGTGCCCGTTGCCGACGTTGACGAGCACACAGTCGTCGCGGCCCTCGGGCAGGGCGCCGTAGAGTGCCGCGGGCCCGGTGTCGGCGGCGAGGAGGCGGGCGGGGCTCCCGCCCGCCTCCTCGCCGCCGAAGGGCCACGCGGCGAGCCGGCGGGCGGCCTCCAGGCCGGCTCGCAAGCGCGTGAGCTCTGCCGGCAGCGTGCCGTCGTCGTAGAAGAGCGCGCCCAGGGGCCGGCGCTCGGCGACCGCCCGCTCCCAGAGGCCGAAACGGAAGACGCGGTTCGAGCCCCCGGGGCTGAAGCCGTGGTCCTGCACGGCGACGGCCACGGCGTCGAAGCCCGGCTCCACGCCCAGGCGGGCGAAGGCCTCGAGCAGGGCCTCGACGTCGAGGTCGCCGGTGCGGACCTCGACGAGATCGTCGCCCGCCGCGGCGAGCAGCGCGCCGGCCTCTTCATCACCGACGACCTGCACCCCCAGGCGACGCGCCCGACCCGGGTCGTCGGCGAACGTGAGCACGGCCTCCTCGGTCGCGACGAACCCGGCGCCGGCGGCGAGGTGCCGTTTCATCGCCGCCGTCGCAGCACCGCCACCCATCACCGGCCCGCGCAGGACGACCGTCGCCCCGCGGGCCGTCGCCGTCGCGATACGCCGCCCCACGATCTGGGTCGCCGAGGGTACGACGAGCTTGAAGGCGTTCTCGAGCGCTTCGCCGGGCCGCGTGAGCAGGATGTCGGTGGTACCGGCGCCGACATCGATGCAGAGGGCGCGACCCACCGTCGAGAGGTCCCGCCTTGCGACCGAGGGTGACGCACCGACCTGCCCGTTCGCACCGACCTGCCCGTTCGCACCGACCCGCTCGCTCGCGGCGGCTCGCCCGCTCGCGTCCGGCGCCGCGGAGCCGCCGCAGCAGCTCACGCGCCGCGCTCCGGCGCGCGCCGCGCCGGGGTGCTGAAACGGAGCTTCCAGACGCTCTTCATCGCCTCGACGACGATGTCGTTGGTCATCTTCGACTGGCCCACCTTGCGGTCGACGAAGACGATCGGCAGCTCGACGACGCGGAAGCCGAGCTGGTGGACGCGGTAGGTGAGCTCGATCTGGAAGCCGTACCCCCGCGCGTCGACGGTGTCGAGGTCGAGAGCCTCGAGCACCTCGCGGCGGAAGCACTTGTAGCCCCCGGTGAGGTCGTGGTAGGGGAGACCGAGGATCGTCTGTGCGTACAGGCAGCCGCCGCGGCTGATGACGCGGCGCGGCAGCGTCCAGTTCTCGACCCCGCCGCCGTGCACGTAGCGCGAACCGAGGACCAGGTCGGCCCCGTGGTCGATCAGGCGCAGGAAGTCGGGGATGTAGGAGGCGTCGTGGGAGAGGTCGGCGTCCATCTCGAAGACCCGCTCGGCCCCCATCGCGAGCGCGTGGCGGAAGCCGTCGATGTAGGCGCGCCCCAGACCCTCCTTGCCGGGCCTGTGGAGCACCGAGACGTCGGGCAGCTGCGCGGCGAGCTCGTCGGCGAGCTCGCCGGTGCCGTCGGGCGAGTTGTCGTCCACGATCATCGTGTGCAGGGGCAGGCCGTGGCCGTCGGCGACCTCGCGGATGCGGGCCAGCGCGTGGCGCAGGTTGGGCCGTTCGTTGTAGGTGGGGAGGACGATGACGTTCACCTACGTAGTATATCCGCCCCGCGGTGAGGTCTCCGGTACTCTGAGGAGCGGTCGGCAAGGCTCTGAGCGGGGGTTCCGCGACGGCCCTCCAGCGCCGCCCGAGGGTGCCTTCAGGCGGGGCTCGAAGGAGCCGTCGCGCCGCCCGCCCGAGGGCTTTCCGGAACGCAAGTCTCACCCTAGACTAGACAGTGAGACTTTTCTATCGCCTGCCGGCGGCAGGAGGGGTTGCGCAAGGGGTCGAATGCACTATATTGGTGTCCCTGCTTGCCGAGGACACCACATATTGTGGTGGTGGCGAGTCCATTCTCAGCGAGGGCCGATGCGCTGTCCCTATTGCGGAAGTGATGAGAGCCGTGTCGTCGACTCCCGTGACTCTGAGTCCGGCGACGCCGTGCGTCGCCGGCGCGAGTGCCTGGAGTGCGACCGGCGGTACACGACCTACGAGCGCGTCGAAGACGTCCCGCTCGTGGTGGTCAAGCGCGACGGCCGCGAGGAGATGTTCGCTCGCGCCAAGCTGCTCAACGGGCTGCTGCGCGCGTGCGAGAAGAGAAGCGTCGACCGCGAGCGCCTCGAGCGCGCGGTCGACGAGATCGAGACCGAGGTACGGCAGGGCGGGCGCGACCGGGTGAGCACGCAGGAGGTGGGGGAGCGCGCGCTGCGGGCGCTGCGCGAGATCGACAAGGTCGCCTACGTGCGCTTCGCCTCGGTGTACCGCCAGTTCGACGACCTCGAGGAGTTCCAGCGCGAGCTCGCCCGCCTGGAGGAGGCGGGCGCCGACCCCCTGCCGGGGGAGGAGCCGCTGCCGGGGCTCGACGGCACCGGGCTCGACGGCGAGCTCGAGGCGCTCGTCACCGAGCGCCGCCGTAACGTGACACGACAGACTCCCTGACGGGGACAAGCAGAAAGAGGGGCAGAGGCGAGATGTCGAACGCAGTGATCGAACTCACACCCAACGCGCTGCGGGTGCTGCAGCGGCGGTACCTCAAGAAGGGGGAGAACGGGGAGCTCCTCGAGACCCCCGAAGAGATGTTCCGCCGCGTCGCGCACGCGATCGCCCAGGCTGAGCGGCTCTACAACCCCGCCGCGCCGGTCGAGGAGTGGGAGGAGACCTTCTACGCGCTCATGACCGGCCTCGAGTTCCTCCCCAACAGCCCGACGCTCATGAACGCCGGCCGCGAGCTCGGGCAGCTCTCGGCCTGCTTCGTGCTGCCCGTCGGCGACTCGATGGACTCGATCTTCGAGGCGGTCAAGAACACGGCCCTCATCCACAAGAGCGGCGGCGGCACCGGCTTCAGCTTCTCGCGCGTGCGCCCCAGGAACGACCTCGTCCTCAGCACCAAGGGCGTCTCCTCGGGGCCGCTCTCCTTCATGAGCGTCTTCGACGCCGCCACCGAGACCATCAAGCAGGGCGGCACGCGGCGCGGCGCCAACATGGGCATCATGCGGGTCGATCACCCCGACATCCTCGACTTCATCACCGCCAAGCAGGACGACGCCAAGCTCAACAACTTCAACATCTCGGTCGCCGTCACCGACTCGTTCATGCGCGCCGTCGAGCACGACGAGGAGTACGCCCTCGTCAACCCGCGCTCCGGCGAGGTCGTGAAGAAGCTCAAGGCGCGCAAGGTGTTCAAGACCATGGTCACCCTGGCGTGGAAGAACGGCGACCCCGGCATCGTCTTCATCGACCGCATCAACGCCGACAACCCCACGCCGCAGCTCGGCGACATCGAGAGTACGAATCCATGCGGTGAACAGCCGTTGCTGCCCTACGAGTCGTGCAACCTGGGCTCGATCAACCTCTCGAGGGTGGCCGACGAGGGGCACGTCGACTACGGCCGTCTCGGGCGTGTCGTCAAGACGGCCGTCCGCTTCCTCGACGACGTCATCGACGTCAATCGCTACCCGCTGCCCGAGATCGAGCAGATGACCAAGGGCAACCGCAAGATCGGGCTCGGCGTGATGGGCTTCGCCGACCTGCTCCTCAGGCTCGGCGTGCCCTACGACTCCGACGAGGCCTGCACCATCGCCGGCGAGCTCATGGCCTTCATCCACCAGGAGGCGCGGGCGGCCAGCGAAGAGCTCGCCGCCGAGCGCGGCGTCTTCCCCAACTTCGAGGGCTCGATCTACGACCGGCCCGACATGCCGCGTGTGCGCAACGCGACCACGACGACCATCGCCCCCACCGGCACCATCAGCATCATCGCCGGCTGCTCGAGCGGCATCGAGCCGCTGTTCGCGCTCTCCTACGTGCGCGCCAACGTCCTCGACGACGAGCGCATGGTCGAGGTCGACCCCTACTTCGAGCAGGTGGCGAAGGAGCGCGGCTTCCACAGCCCCGAGCTCATGACGCGCATCGCCGAGCAGGGCACCGTGCGCGGCCTCGACGAGGTGCCGGTCGACGTGCAGACGACCTTCGCCACGGCGCACGACATCACTCCCGAGTGGCACATCAAGCTCCAGTCGGCCTTCCAGTCCCACACCGACAACGCCGTCTCCAAGACCGTCAACTTCGCCAACTCGGCGACCAGCGACGACGTCGAGAAGGTCTACCTGCTGGCCTACAAGTCGGGCTGCAAGGGCGTCACGATCTACCGCGACGGCAGTCGCGAGGAGCAGGTCCTCAACGTCGGGCAGAGTCTCAAGAAGAAGGACCCCGGCCACGGCATCGCCACCACGCGGCCGTCGCGGCCCAGGCTGCTCACCGGGCAGACCGAGCGCATGGAGACGGGCTGCGGGCACCTGTTCATCATCATGAACGAGGACGAGTACGGCCCGCGCGAGGTCTTCGCCAACATGGGCAAGGCCGGCGGGTGCGCCTCGTCCAACACCGAGGCACTCGGGCGCCTCATCTCGCTCGCCCTCAAGAAGGGCGCCGAGCCGAGCGAGGTCGTCGAGCACCTCAAGGGCATCCGCTGCCACGTGCCGTACGGCATCGGCCCCAACGCGACGCTGAGCTGCGCCGACGCCATCGGCAAGGCGATCGAGCGGCGCTGGGTGACCGGCGCCGCCGCTGCCGCGCACGGCACGCCCGAGCCGCAGCTCTCGCTGGTCGAGGTCGCGCAGGGAGCGTGCCCCGACTGCGGTGGCGTGATCGAGCACGAGGGCGGCTGCGTGGTGTGCCGGTTGTGCGGGTTCTCCAAGTGTGGCTGAGCGCCGGGGAGCCCTACGTGCCCCCGGTGACGCGGCCACTCACTCCCCACTACGTCGGGAGTGGCGGGTAGTGCGCCCGGCGGCACTGCGTGCGCCGGGCATGCTTCCGAGGTCCTCGCTGCGCTCGGACTGCGGGTAAGTCTCTCGGCCTGACTTCGCCGGCCGAGGCGGACCCCGCGGTCCGCGCTTCCCTCGGCGGCCTGTTGACGCACCGCGGCCCGCGCGGGGTAGAGTGAGGGACGCGGGCCGGCAGGCGCAGTGCCGCCGGCCGACGAACGAGGAGGAGCGCATGTCCGAGACCCCCAAGCCGGAGGCGCCCGGCGAGAGCGGCGGCGTGCAGATCTCAGACGCCGTCGTCGCCAAGATCGCCCACCAGGCCCTGCTGCAGGTCGAGGGCGTCCACGGGCTGGGCGCGTCGGCTCTCGGCGTCTTCTCCGGGCTGCGCGGTGACAAGGGCGCGCAGGGCGTCTCGGTCGACCTCCGTGACGACCTCGTCGACATCGACGCCCACATCGTGGTCGAGTACGGCGCCAACATCCCCGAGGTCGGCGAGACCTGCCGGGCGGCGGTCAAGCAGCAGGTCGAGGTCGCGACCGGCATGACCGTCCGTGCCGTCAACGTCGTGGTCACCGACATCCACTTCCCGGAGCAGGCACCTGGCGACGGCGGCTGACAGCCGTCGCGGCCGTCGCCCGACGACCGATCCCCTGGCCCGTGCCGCGGCCGTCGCCCTGCTGGCGATCGCCGCGGCCGTCGCCGTGCTCGTCGCCGCGCGACTCGTGGCCGCCGCCGTCGGCTGCGGCTTCTCGCCCGTGGCCGACCTGCCCTGGCCGGAGGGCCACGGCGAGCGCGCCGCGCTCGCCGTAGCCGCGGCGGCCGTGGTCACGGGGCTCCTGGTGCTGCTCGTCCGTGACGACGAGCCGCGACTCTGGCTCTGCGGCCCGGGCGGTCCGGCCTGCGAGGGGCTCCCCGGCGGCGTGCTGCTGCCGGCCGCTGCTCTCGAGGCTGCTGCCGAGGAGGCCGTCGCCGGCCATCCCGACATCCTGCGTGCGACGGCCACGGCGCGCGGCGACGCACGCCGCCTGCGGCTCGACCTGCGCGCCGTCGCGCGCCCGCTCGCCGACGAGCAGCGCGTGGGTCGCGAGCTCGAGCGGCGCGTCGAGGGCGCCGTGCGCCCGATCCTCACTGCCGGCGACCTCGAGGTCCGGGCCCGCGTTCGCGGCGTGAAGGTGAAGCGTCTGGCGAGGTACCTGCCGTGAGGGGCGCCCGCGCGGCGGCCGCCACGGCCGGCCTCGTCCTGCTCGCGCTGCTGGGCGCCGTCGTGGTCCGCCAGGTGGCGCTGGCCGCCGACGAGACGCTGGAGTGGAGCGTCCCGCTCTGGGACGACCTGACGAACGCCGGCACGACCTGGACGGCCGTGGCCGCCGCCGCCTTCGCGGCGCTGGGCGCGACACTGCTCGTCGCGGCGATCCGCGTGGCGCTGCCGCCCTCGCCGCCGGTCGTCGAGTTCGGCGAGGGCGGCGCCAGCACGCGGGTCGACGTCGCGACGCTGCAGTCCATGCTGGCCCGGCAGCTCGGCCACGCGGCGCCCGGTCTGCGGGTCGAGCGCGTCTGGCTCGAGCGCAGGCCCGACGGCTGGCGCGTCTGGGTACGCGCCGAGGTGCCGCGTGTCGAGCTCGAGGCGGTGCGCCGCCGTGCGGCGGCCGTCGCCGCCGACGAGTTGCGCCGGGCCGGCGGCCTGCCCCTGGCACGGCTCGACCTCGAGGTCCGCCGTGTGATCGTGCGATCGGGAGGATGAAGATGAGAGCCGCACACGTCGGTCTGCTGGTCGGTCTGGCCGCCGGCATCGTCTGGGCTTGGCTCGGCTTCGCCGCGCTGGTCCTGACGCTGGTCTGCGGGGCGATCGGCTGGGTCGCCGGCCTCGCGCTCGACGGCGACCTCGACCTGCAGAGCCTCATCGACGGGCTGCGCCGGCGGTGACCGTGCCGGCGGGGCCCGGCAAGGGCCGGCCGGTGACGGCAGGCCTGCCGGTGGCCGTGCGGCCGTTCCTGGTCGCCTCGGACCTCGACGGCACGCTGCTGCCGCCCGACCTCACGGTCGACCCAGATCTCGTCGCCGCGATCGGCGAGCTCCGCGCGGCCGGCGTGACCTTCGTCGTGTGCACCGGGCGCATGGTCAAGAGCGGCGCCGCCGCGGCCGAGAGCCTCGGCGCCGGCGGCGGTTTCATGATCTCCTACTCGGGCGGCGTGGTCGCCGACCTCGCCAGCGGCGAGTGGCTCGTCCACCTGCCGCTCGAGAGCGGAGCGGCGGCCGACGTGGTGCGTCACGCGCGGCGTCTCGGTCGCCACCTCAACGTGTTCGTGGACGACCAGCTCTACGTCGAGGATGACGACCGCTGGACGCAGTGGACGACGTCGTACCTCGGGATCGACGTGCGCGTCGTCGATGATCTTCTCGGGCTCGTCGACGGGCGAGCGCCGACGAAGATCGTGCTCGCCGCCGACCCCGCGGACATCGTGCGGCTGCTGCCCGACCTGCGCGCCCGCTGGGACGGCACCCTCAACGTGAGCCGCTCCCAGCCGCACTTCATCGAGATCAACGACCGCCGGGCGAGCAAGAGCGGGGCGCTCGAGTGGCTACGGGCGAGACTCGAGAGGGATGGTCCGGCCGTCGCCTGCGGTGACGGCCTGAACGACCTCGACATGCTGCGTTGGGCCGACCTCGGCGTGGCGGTGGCCGAAGGCGACGAGGAGGTGCGCGCGGCCGCCGACCTCGTCGTGCCGCGCGCCGGCCTGCCTGGACTCTTCCGCCGTCTCGCCGCGCTGCCGGCCTGAGCGCGCCGCTCGGCCGGTCGTCGCGGACCATGCTGCAGCCGTGAGCGCGGTGCGCGGCCGGCCCGGGTTCCCCTCGATCCCCGTCCACGCGATGCCCGTCCTGTCGCGCGAGGTTGGCGCGCCAGGGCGGTGTCTGGACGACGGCGGAGGCGACGTCGCGACGACGCGCAGGAGGCGCCGTTCGGACGTCACGCAGAAGGCGGCGCCTGGAGGGTCGGCGCCGCCTTCGCGGGGATGGGCGCCCTGGTGGGTGGGGGCGCCGCGTCGATCCCCTGACGGGTCGCGTGGCACAGGTTACGACTGTACGCACGCACCAATCATGATAGGCGCGCGCCGGGGCCGAATCAAGGCTGTGAAGGTCCCCATTGAGTGAAGATTTGTTGCGCTCTTCGGCGCCGGCCGGCGGCGTCGGCAGCCAGGCTGCTCGGGCGGCCGCGACTCAGCCGGTCGGCCGGCGGGCGCGCAGCGAGAAGCTCAAGGGGTAGTCGTCCTCGCGGCCGGGGATGCGCTGCCAGCCGTCCGCGCCTTTCTCGAGGTAGGCGAAGGCGAGACCGTGTGTGAAGGGGAACTCATGCAGGTGCTCGATCTCGAGGCCGGCTTCGATCAGTCGCGTGACGACCTCGCCGAGGGGGTGGATCCACTCGTAGGTCACCGTGTTGCGCGTCTCGGCGTCGGGGTCGGCGTACGACCCGGGCTCGTCGAAGCGCTGCGGCTCCGGCCCCTGGAAGTAGGGGTAGCCGAGGCGGAGGTCGTCGGGGCGCGCCGCGTCGTCAAGGATGAAGGCCAGCGGGTGGAACTCGGCGATGTAGAAGGTGCCGCCGGGGCGGACGTAGTGCGCGGCGACCTGTGCCCAGCGGCGCAGGTCGCCGAGCCAGGTGAGGACGCCCCAGGAGGTGAAGACGACGTCGAACTCATCCTCGAGGACGTCGGGCAGGTCGTAGATGTTGGAGCGCAGGAAGCGGGCGCGGCTCGAGAGGCCGACCTCGTCGGCCAGGCGCCGCGCCAGCCCGACCGCCTCTTCGGAGAAGTCGATGCCCGTGACGGTGGCCCCGTGCCGGGCCCAGCTGAGCGTGTCGAGGCCGAAGTGGCACTGCAGGTGCAGCAACCGGGTGCCTTCGCCCACGTCGGGGCCGAGCTCCTCGAGCTCGATCGACGTCAGCGTCTCGGCGCCGCTCTTGAAGCCCTCCACGTCGTAGAACGTCGAGGCGGCGTGCACCCCGGTGAGCTCGTCCCACACGGCCATGTTGGCGCGCAGCCACTCCTCGAGCATCGTCACTCCTCGTCTTCGGTACGGGGGCCACGGGCGGCGCGCGCGTCGGCGGCGCCGGTCTCGGTGATCGCGACGGCGGGGCGGCGGGGGTCCGACTCGCCGTCGCCGTCCGGCATCACGGCCATCAGGCTGTAGCTGAACGGCAGGTCGGTGCGCCGCCCGCCGCGACCGTCGGGCAGCCACCACCAGCGCTGTGCGTCCTTCTCCATGAATCCGAACACCGGCGACACCGAGAAGGGTGCCTCGTGGAGGTACTCGAGACGCAGCCCGGCCCCCAGCAACGCGCCGACGACCTCGGCGAAGCTGTGGCTCCAGCTGTACGAGACGTGCCCGGCGGTGTCGGCCGAAGGGTCGGCGTACGAGCCCTCGATGGGGTCGACCACGGGGTGGTCCGGGGCGGGCAGGTAGCGGTAGCGCAGGCACAGCTCCGCAGGCCCGGTCGTCTCGTCGAGGCAGTAGGCGAGCGGGTGGAGCTCGGCCATGTAGAAGCGGCCGCCGGGCTTGAGGTGCGCCGCGCAGAGCCGCGCCCAGGCCTCGAGGTCGGGCAGCCACTCGATCGCCCCCCAGCTCACGAAGACGATGTCGAAGCGGCGCCCGCCGAGGTGACGGGCGGCGTCGTAGACGTCGGACTCGATGAACGTGGCGCGGCCGGCGAGGCCGACCTCGTCGGCCAGGCGCCGCGCCAGCGCGATCGCGGTGCCCGAGAAGTCGACGCCGACCACCTCGGCCCCGCGCCGGGCCCAGCTCAGCGTGTCGAGGCCGAAGTGGCACTGCAGGTGGAGCAGGCTCGTGCCCTCGCCCACGTAGGGCCCGAGCTCCTCGGTCTCGAGCGGCCACAGTGAGCTGCGGCCGGCTTTGAACCCGGCGACGTCGTAGAACTCGGTGCCCTCGTGGATCCTGGCCCACTCGTCCCAGAGCGCGAGGTTGGCGCGCCGCGCCTCGTCGGGCAGCGGACTGCCCGAGTCCGGCGCGTCGCGCCCCGTCGCGGCATCGTCCCTATGACCGTCTTCGCTCAGTCCTCGTCCCTCCCGGGCCGCTTTCGGCCAGTCCTCGGGCCTCGTGTGCCCGATATCGCTCAGTCCTCGTCCTCGGGCCTCGTGTGCCCGGTGTGGCTCAGTCCTCGTCCTCGACCTCGTAGACGACCGTGCGCACGAGGCCGATGGTCTCACCCTCGGCGCCGGTCGTCGCCGTGTCGCTGATACCGTACACCGCCTCGGCCTCCTCCGCGTTCAGGAAGTCGGCGACGCGGGCGTCCAGCTCCTCGAGTTCGCGCACCGTCTCGAAGATGCGGATGGGGGTGGCGAAGGTCTTCACCTTGATCATGACGGTCCTCCTGGAGGTCGCTCGCGTGGCGGCGTCGGTGCCGGTGTCGATGGATACCCGGCGCGGCGGCCGGTGACGCACGGCGCCGTCATGGAGGGCCTCGCGCGCCGCGTGTGCGCCGCGTCGTCTCGCAGGCGCCGGTGCGGATCCCGCGCGCCGGCGCGTATCCCGCGCGCCGCCTGTTGTCAACGACCGTCACGTATCTGCTCCCTAACTCTTCTCATTCGTACGACATCGGTGTAAAGTGCGCGAGGGGGTCAATACGCATACGAGGGGGTCGCACGGTGACAGTCCAGAGTGACACCAGCGCCCGGAGTCTGGGCAAGCTGGCCGACGCCTTCAGTGACCCGACGCGGCGCGCGATCCTGCACCACGTCCTCGAGGCCGAGACGCCCGTCTCGGCGGGCGAGGTCGGCGACGTGTTCGGCGTCCACCGCACCGTCGCCCGCGCCCATCTCGAGAAGCTCGTCGAGACCGGTCTCCTCGAGACCGCCACGCGCCGGCGCGCCACCGGCGGTCGCCCCGCCAAGACCTACACCTCGAGCGGCGAGCGCCTCGAGGTCATGCTGCCGCCGAGGCGCTACGAGCCCCTCGCCCGCTTGCTGCTCGACGTGGTCGACCGCCTCGCGCCGGCGGATATGGCTGCGGACCACGCGCAGGCCGTCGGTCACGACTACGGCACCAGGGTGCGCCACGAGATCACCGGCAACGGGTCAGGCGGGCTGCGGCCCGAGGCGGTCTGCTCCTGGCTCAACCAGGCGGGTTACAGCGCGCGCTGCGAGCGCGGCTCCGACTGCGACGCCTACACCTTCGACAACTGCGTCTACCGCGAGGTCGCCGTCGAGCACCCCGAGATCGTCTGCGCCTTCGACCGGGGCATGCTCTGCGGCCTCACCGGCGCGTCGCCCGAGAAGCACGTGCAGACGCACAACCTGCTCGACGACGGCTTCTGCCGCTGCGAGGTCAAGCACTAGCCACGCGCGTGCCGTCGCGGGCACCACGCCCGCTCGGCGTCACCGCCGGGCGCGAAACCCGCCGGGCGTCAAACCGGCGTCCTTCCCGTCCTCTTCGTCTTCTTCGCGATCTCGCTAGCCGGGTAGCGCCTGCTCACCAGCCGGGCAGCGCCTGCTCGCCCTCGAGGGCGCGCTCGGCGTCGAGCCGCTGGTTGACCTCGAGGATGCCCTTGTAGGCGCCGTCGTCGTCGCGGACGGCGAAGTAGCGGGTCAGCTTGAAGGCGTCCTCGTCGGGCCCCCAGCCCCAGGCCTCGTCTTTCGTCCCGTCCTTGAACGCGCGAAGGATGGTCTCGAGCCCCTCGAGCGAGGGCTCCGGGTGGCAGTCGCGTACGTCGCGGCCGATGTAGCGGCCGTCGCAGGTCTTGTAAGTCTCGCCCTGCCAGTAGACCAGCACGTCACGCTCGTCGGCGAAGCTGATGTCGCAGGGGAGGGTGCGGATCACGAGCTCGACCTGCTCGGGGGTGAGGGCGCCGCGCTGCCAGTGCATAGGACCGTCCTTTCGCCGTCTGCGTGCCGCGTGCATCGTAGCGGATGCGGGAGCGCGGCGAAGGGGCGGGACTCGCGGGCCAGCCCGCCGCCCTCACCAGTACATAGGCACCGGAGGTGCGGCGAAGGCGTCCTCGAGCGCCCGGCGGCCATCGCGGAGGACCGGCGCCCCGTGCGTCACGAGCACGCGCTCGACGTCGAGTGCAGCGAGCGGCTTGAGCGTCGGCAAGAGACGGCGTTCGTACCAGTCCGGCGAGCCGCCGCTCTGGTCCCAGACCCGCAGCTCGCCGCTCTCGAGGGCGACGACCGCGTCGCCGAAGGCGAGCGCCCGCAGGTCGGGGAAGTAGAGGGGGGTCTCGTAGCGCCGCGGGTTGCCGATCGCCCAGGCTTCGGCGACGCCGCCGGCGATCTCGACGCCCTGTCCCGCCTTGGCCTTGGGGATCTCGTTGAGCGGCGTGTCCCAGGCGAAGCGCTTGCGCACGGCGGCGTGGCCCCAGACCCGCGTCGCCAGCCGGCCCCAGTAGCGCTCGAAGAGGAGCTCGGTGCTGCGCGCGTGGTAGGGGATCGTCACGAGCAGCTCGAGGCGCGAGGCGCCGAGGACGAGACGGTCGAGCCCGGCGAGCACTGCGTCGTGCTCGGGGTCCTGCTCGGGCGGCACGAGGGGGTCGACGAGGGCGGCGACGTGGCCGAGGAGGAGGGCGTAGCTCACGACCTCCTCGGCCGCCGTCCTGTACTCGGGGTGGGGGGTCGTCCACGAGTGGATGCCGGGGACCAGCTCTGCGGGGGTGGTCATGGTCGGTCCTCCTTTCGACGTAGAGCGTTCCCCGCCGTCGCGGAGGTGAAGCAGCCCGCCGCGTGCGGCATCGCCCGCGTCGGGCCGGAGAGTGGTTCAGTCCGGCGTGACGTGCCGCGGCGGGCGGGGCGCCTCGGCCGAGCCCGCGGACGCGGCCGGCTCGGCTCGGAAGTGCTCGAGCAGGTCCTCGTAGCTTCGGTCCAGGAGCATCCAGTCGTCGGTGACGAAGCCCGCCGCGCGATCTTCCGGGCCGATGGGCCGGCGGGCGACGTCGGGCTCGAACGGCTCACCGATGCAATCCAGGTTCGACCGTCCCTCCGTCGGCTCGAACGAGGTGCAGGGGAAGACGCGGGGCCGGTCGTCGGTGGGCTCGTAGCCGCGCAGGTAGCGCCCGTTGAGGTGGAGCACGGCTCCGTCCTCGAGGAGCACGAAGTAGTGCGGCCCGTGACGTCCTTTCTCCTCGACGCGCAGCGCCCGCAGGGCCGCGTAGCGCCGGATCGGGACGAGCCGTCCCGGGGGCGTGCGAGGACGCTCCGCCGCTCGAGCCGACGAGCCGCCCTCCGCGCTCTCCACAGGCTCGAGGTCCTCGCGCCGTGAGGCCTCGTCGTCGCCTACCGCCGCGGCAGGCACGAAGTCTCGCTCCGTCGGCTCCGGGCGAAGCGACGTGGCCGCCGCACCCGGCGCGGCCGCCGAGGCGCCGAAGTACTCGCAGAGCTCGTCGTACCCGACGGGCAGCAGCTCCCAGTCGCGTGCGAGATAGCCGCGGGACGCGGCGTCC
>DATHSP010000376.1:0-4574 GCA_035464075.1 Thermoleophilia bacterium
GGCGCTCGCCATCCGCGAGCGCCGCCGGGTCGTCATCGCGGACCTCGCCGGGACGACCGTCCTCTCGGCGCGCCGGACCGGCCTCTACCGAGGTCTGGGTCACACCGCCCTTCTCGCCGCGCCGCTGGTCGCGCAGGGACGGGCGATCGGCGCCCTCGAACTCGTCGACACCGGCGGGCCGCGCGCGTTCACCAGCGCCGACGTCGCCTTCGCCGAGTTCGTCGCTCGCCAGGCGTCCCTCCTCGTGGCCGAGGAGTGCGGCACCGCCCCACCGGGGCCGGCGCTCCGCGTCACGCCGAGCGCAGCAGGCGGCGCCGGCCCTCCCGCCGACGCCCCGCCGAGCCTGTCGACCGGCTCGCCCGCGAGCCGGTCGGCGCCCGTTGTAGTGCTCCCGCCGGGCGGCTCCGGGGCGGGCCCACTCGACGAAGCGGAGTCACTCGGGAAGACGTCGGCGGACCTGGTCGCCGACCTTCGGCGGCGCAATCAAGAGCTCGCCCGCATCGTCGCGGCCGGTCTCCACGACGTCGCCGGCCTCCGGCCCGACGAGATGCTCCGCTCCCTCCTGCGCCGCGTCTCGGAGCTCACCCATACCCCGGTCGTCGACGCGTACGCCGTCGAGGGGCCGGTCGTCAGGGCGTTGGCGAGCTTCGATGGCGGACGCTTCGACGCCGACTGGGAGGGCGTGGTGCTCCCGCTCGCACGCTACCCCTGCAGTCTGCGCGCGGTCGACACGCAGGAGGCCACGATCGTCGCGGGACTCGAGGACGCCGGCCTCAGCGACGAGGCCCGCTACTCTCTCGAGAAATGGGGCTATCAGGCCCAGCTCTCGTTGCCGCTCGTCGCCGAGGGCCGCGTCATCGGCCTCCTGGAGCTGTCCGACTACGCGGCGCGCGACTTCACCCCTGAGCTCGAGGTGGTCCGCGGCCTCGGCGCGGCCGCCACCCAGGCCCTGCAGAACGTCACCCTGCTCGAGCAGGTGGAACGCCGCAACCGGATCCTCCGGGAGCTGGTGGGGATCGGCTCGAGCGCCAGCGCGGAACACGACCCTTCGCGCGCCCTCGCCCACGTCGCCGAGCGGGTCCTGGCCACACTGAACGCCGCCAGCTGCGACTTCTACGGGCTCGACGAAGGCGGCTTCCGCTGCCTGGTCAGCCACGACCGCAGCGGCCCCGACGAGGCGCCGCGCGGCACCCTCCTCGATGTCGTGAGCTACCCCACGGTCGCCGCCGAGATCGCCGCTCAAAGGACGTTCGTCCTGACCTCGCCCGACGATCCTCGCCTCGGCGCCGACGAGCGTCGCCTCTACCGCGAGCATGGGTTCGTCAGCGAGATCGCCGTCCCTCTGGTCGCCAGCGGCCGGCTCTTCGGGTTCCTCGACGTGTACGACACCCGTGAGCGCGACTACGGCGAGTACCTCGGCTTCCTGCAGACGATCGCCGGCGGGCTCGCGGGCAAGATGGAGGTCCAGGCCATCCTCGCGGGGCTGGAGCACCGCGGTCGGATGCTGGCGGCACTCGTGGAGCTCAGCGCTGCGGCGGCGCAGGCCGGCACCCCCCGCGAGCTCGCAGTCACCGTCGCGACCCGGCTCCGCGAGGCCGTTGCCGTCGCGCGCTGCGACGTCTACGGCCTCGACGGTGGGCTGCTGCGCTGTCTTGCGAGTGTCGACGAGCGCGGGCTCGACGACGACCCCGACTTCGAGTTCGCCATCGACGACTTCCCGGCGACGGCGATGTCCGTGCGCACCGGCGAACCCCTCGCCATCGAGCGCCTCGATGCGGACCCCCGTCTCACCCCCGAAGAGCGGGCGCACTACGCTGAGGGCGGCTTCCGCAGCGAGCTCTGCCTGCCCCTGACGCTCGACGGCCGGGTGCTCGGCCTGATCGACCTGTTCGACCGCCGCTCCCGCGACCTCAGCCCGATCGCCGAGCTCGCCGGTCCTGTGGCTCGCTTCGTCGCCGGCCTGCACGACACGCTGGTCCGCCTCGAGCGCGCCGGCAGCGCGACCCTGACCTCCGGGGGCACCACCGTGACCTCCGGTGGCGCGACCCTGCCCGCCGACGCCCCGCCCGATACCGAGACTCGCGACACCACCCCGGAGGCCCACGACCGCGAGATGGAGTTGCTGGACGAGATCGCCGCGGCGGCGGGGGCCGGTCGCGAGCTGCGCGAGATCGCCGCCGCCGGCCTGACGAGACTCAGGACGCTCCTCGCCTTCGAGCGCGCCGCGGTCGCGGTCCGCCAAGGAGACGGGGGCTTCGCCTGGGTGCACTCGGTCGGCGAGGACGGTGCCTCTGGCGGGCCCGTCGACGGCCCGTGCCTTCTCGACGTCCCGCCCGATCGCCTGCTGCGCGAGCGTGTGGTCGTGCTCGACCCACGCTCCGACCGCACCCCGGTCCCGGGCCACCGACAGGCCGTCGTCCACACCGCCGTCGCCGCGCTGCTCGCCGACGGCGAGCTCATCGGCGCCCTCCGCGTCGAGGGCGCTGCGGCGTCGGCCTTCACCGCCGCCGACCGGCGCCTGCTGTCCCGCGTCGCCGCCCAACTGGCGCTGGCGATCACCAGCTCCGAGCTCTACGCCCGCGTCCGGCGGGTCCACCACTCGAACCTCAGGGCGCTCTCGGGCGCGCTCAACGCCAAGGACTACTACACACTGGGGCACGCGGCACGCGTGGCCGCCTACATGGTGCTGCTCGGCCGGGAGCTCGGATGGGGTCGCGAGGCTCTACGCTGCGTCGAGGAGGCCGCGTACCTGCACGACATCGGCAAGATCGCCGTGTCGGACCGGGTGCTGCTCAAGGCCGGGGGACTCAACCACCGCGAGTGGGACCTCATGCGCCAGCACCCGATCTTCTCCGCCCAGATCATCCAGCCGCTGTTCGACCACGACCTGGTCGCCGGCGTGCGGCACCACCATGAGCGCTGGGACGGCCAGGGCTACCCCGACGGCCTGGCCGGCGACGCGATCCCGCTTCTCGCGCGGGCGATGTGCGTCGTCGACTCCTACGACGCGATGAGCCTGCGGCGACCGTACCGCCAGGCGCGCGCCTACGAGGAGTGCCTGAGCGAGTTGCGACAGTGCGCCGGCACCCACTTCGACCCCGAGCTCGTGGGCGCCTTCCTGCCCGTGCTCGAGCGGCTGCGCACGACGAAGCGCACCGCCTGCGAGGTGGCGCGTCTCGCCGCAGCGCGGGTGGACCCGGCTGCGCACGCGCAGCTGGGCACACTCGAGGACGAGACGACACCGTCCTACGAAGCGATCGTCAGCGCCCTCCGAGAGGTGCGTGACGCCCATCCGCCGACGCGTTTCGTGACCACGCTCGCCCGGCGCGGGCGGCGGGCGGTGGTCGTCGTCGACGCGGAGGACGAAGGCAGCCCCCAGCGCTCCCACATCGGCGACGAGGTGCCGTTCGACGACGACCTCGACGCGGTCTTCAGCGGCCGCGCCGTCGACTCGAACACCCTCTACGTCGACCAGTTCGGCGTCTGGGTCAGCGCCGTCGAGGCGATCCGCGACCGCGGCGGAGCGACGATCGCCGTGGCCGCCGCCGACCTGCCGATCGAGGGCGACGGCGAGATGGAGACCCTCCGCAGCGAGGTGAGTGAGGCCTTCGCCGCGATGCTCGAGCTCGGCACCGGCCAGTCGATGCGCTCCGAGCTGGAGGCCGTCGTCGACTCGCTCACCGGCCTCTACACTCACCGGTACTTCCACGAGCGGCTGAGCGAGGAGCTCGAGCGCTGCCGGACCCAGCGCACCTCACTCGCCGTCCTCCTCCTCGACCTCGACGACTTCAGGGCCTTCAACGAGCGTCACGGGCACAGCGCCGGCGACGGCGCCCTGCGGGCCGTGGCCCACGTCGTGGAGAGCTCCGTCAGGCGAGTCGACGTGGCCGCGCGCTACGGCGGAGAGGAGTTCGCCGCCCTGCTGATCGACACCGACGAGCCTGGGGCGGTCGAGGTGGCGGAGCGCGTCCGCGACGGCATCGCCGCGGTCTCGTTCGCGGGCGGCGGCGAGAACCTGTCGGTCAGCATCGGCGTCGCCACCTACCCCGGCGACGCCTCGTTCAAGGACGAGCTTCTCGACAAAGCCGACTGGGCCATGCACCTGGCCAAGCGCCAGGGCCGTGACGCCGCGGTCGCCTTCAGCGCCGAGCACGGCCCGGGGCAGGCCGGCCCGGCAGCCGACGTCGACCCGCTGTACGTCGCCGCACTCTCAGACCTCGTCGCCGCCGGCGACGTCCACCGGCGGCGCCGGCGCGCGGCCGTCGCCCAGATCGCCCTGGCGGTGGCGCGCGAACTCGGTCTCGACCCGGCCGAGGTGCGTACCTGCATGTCTTCGGTGGCGGACGACGGGAGCGGCGGCGGGGACAGCGGCCCGACCGGAGCGGGGCCGGGGACGACGGCACGGACACTGGTCGCGGTCACGGCCGGCTTCGCGGCCATGGCCGCGGAGCCGCCCTACCGGCCCGGAGCCTCCGAGGCCGAGGCGCTCGAGCGGCTGCTGCACTGTCCCGCGCTGCACGGCGACCACCGGCTCGCCGAGGCCTTCGCGGAGGTGGTCGGACGCCGCCGCGGGG
>DATHSP010000377.1:0-2657 GCA_035464075.1 Thermoleophilia bacterium
CGGGGCCACTTCACTTCATCGTCGGGGGGACGGGGTCAGCGCAGCGGCAGGTGCCAGCGGGTGACCAGCGCGTTGCCCTCGAGGGTGGCCGTCGAGACGGCGAATCCGCTGCGCTCCGCCAGGATCTCCAGGGCACGCGGCAGCAGGTCGGCCGCGGCGAGGAGCTCGGCGAAGGTGGGGGGCTCGATCGCTTCGGCCGCGTGCTCCGGGGTTTCGGCGAACGGGTCGGCGGCCGGTGCCGCCTCCTCGGTGCCCGCGGCCTCGTCGACGCGCACCTGCGCGCTCAGCCGGTAGGGGCCCTCGCCGAAGCCGCCGAAGCTGCTCGCCAGCACCTCGTAGCGCACGCCGGGTGCCGCCACGAAGGCGACGAACGAGCGCTCCGTGGTCGGGGCATCGTCGTTGCTGAAGAGCACCTCGCCGGAGTCGCCGTCGAACACGTAGAGGTAGGTGTCGAGCCAGCCGCTCTCGTCGTTCATCTCGATCTCGACGGTGGTGCCGGGCTCCACGCCGACGAGGGCGTAGCGCGCGTGCGGCGCATCGCCGGTCAGCTCGGCGGTGACGACGGTGCCGGGGGCCAGCGGGGTGGCGGTCGACGCCGCGAGATCGAAGTCGTACGGCAGCGTGCTGAAGTCGTCCGGCGGCGTCAGGGCGCCGTCGTCCCAGTCGCCGCTCCAGGACTCACCGAAGGGGTCGCCGCCGTCACTGCGGGTCGACTCGACGATCGTGGTGAGCATGGCGGTGGTGGCGGCCGACGTCAGCGGCTGGGCCAGGAGGTCGGCGAGATCGGCGAGACCGCGCAGGAACGCGGGCGCGTCGACGAGCCCGACGTCGCGCGCCTCGCCGGGCCAGGCGCCCAGGGCGTCGCGCCAGGCCGGATCGGCCATGGCGTCCGCGGCGCCCGCACGCAGTTCGAGCAGGCCGGCCAGGGCGCGGAACGGTGTGGCGAGCACCAGGTGGCCGTCGACGATCGCGACCGCCATGTCCAGCGTCGGGCCGACGCGCACGCGGTCGACCTCGAGCCCGGCGACGGTCTCGCGTGTGGCGACGACGGTCTCAGGTCCGAAGAGCGCGTCGACGGCGGCGTCGCCGGCGCCCGGACCGCTCGCGAACGGGTCGCCGAAGGGATCGCCGCCCATGCCCAGCGGGTCGTCGGAAAGGGTCGCGGCCAGTCCGAGCAGGCGCAGGCCGCCGTCACCGAGGTCCGCGAGCCCGGACCGCGCGAGGTCCTCGTTGAGGACCGGGACGACGACGAGGCGCGCCGGTCCCTGCACCCAACCGCGCAGGTCGGTGCCGTACGGGGCCAGCTCGATGACCTGCACCGTCTCGCCGATCCACGACAGCAGCGCGGCGTCGAGGTCCAGGTCGAGCATGTCGGCGGCGAGGCCGCGGAGGTCGACGCGGGCGCCGAGCGGCTCCTCGAGGGCGGCGAGCCAGCCGTCGAGGTAGTCGACGATGCCGCGCAGGGGCACGAGGTTGGCGCTGGCCGCCACCGCTCCGGCGGGGATCCACGCCGGCCGTTCAGCGCGGCGCGGGTCGGACAGGAGCGCCGCCAGTGCGGCGTCCGGGGCGGCGTCCGGCCAGGCGTGGACCTGCTCGAAGCGAAGGCCATCGTCCGTCCAGGCGACGCGGCCAGCGATCACCCCGAGGGTCTCGACCGTGGCGACTGCCCGCGCGAGGAGGTCGGCCGCCTCCGGCGGGACGGCGCCGGCCAGCGCGTTCGCCACGCCGCCGAGCGTGGCCATGTCGAGGCCGAAGCCGACGCCGCCGGGCTCCAGGCGCGCGAGCGCCGCACCCAGCGGGGTGCCCGCGAGGGCCGGCTCGGCCGCGCCGCCGGCCCGGCGCACGACACCGCGGACGAGGTTGGGCTCGGTGCCGGCGACGAACACGTCACCGACGCGGGTGACGATCAACGGCAGGTCCTCGCCGTCGAACAGCACCTCGAGCGTCACGCCGTCCTGCTCGAGCCGGGTGCCGCCGAAGCAGCCCACGAGCGCGTCCTGCAGAGCGGCAGCGCGCGGTTCGTCGGCGACCCTGGCCAACGCGAGCCCGTGGGGCGTCGGCGCGAACGGCGTGAGGCTGAGGAGCAGCAGGCCCTCGGTGAGGAAGCCGTCCAGCTCGAGGCCCTCGAGGGTGTCCGCCGCGGCGGGGCAGGCGTCGGCGATCTCGCCCAGCAGGTCGTCCTCGCCGCCCATCCCGTCGATGGCCTCGCCGCCGAGGATCTGCGCCAGGCGGCCGAGCGCCTCGCCGGCCTCGGCCCAGTCGAGGGCCTCGAGGGCCGCGACCAGGCCGGCGGGTGGTCCGGCGTCGGGCGACACGTCCAGGACGAGTACGGCGCTGTCCGGCGCCAGGCTTGGGAGCGACTGCGCGGGCGCCACGGCGGCGAGGGTGAAGGCGAGCAGCAGTGCGAGCCAGCGGGTGGGCATGGTCGACCTCCAGGTCATCGTTGGATCTCGCGGCGGACGCCGCTCGGGGTGACGTACCAGGCGACGCCGGGCACGGCGTCGGAGTCGACCCGCAGGCGGTAGCCGTCGTCGTCGAAGGCCTCCAGCGTGAGCCGAGCGCCGCGCGGGAGCTCCACGTCGACGAGCACGTTGGTGGTGTAGACGCCGAGTTGCAGGCGCCCCAGCTCCATGCGGTGGTAGGCGACGTAGGCGGTG
>DATHSP010000378.1:0-3786 GCA_035464075.1 Thermoleophilia bacterium
CGCGCCTCCACACGGCCCTTCCGGCGCCCGCCCCGTCACGGCGGACGGCGCCTTCCGCTGCCGGCGCGCGCAGGCTCGCCGCGTGGGCGCCGCATCACACGCCGCAGGGTGGCCGCCGGAACGGACAGTCGGTATCCTGAAATCGGTACGCGAGTCGTCTTGACTTCGTTCCGACCCTCTTGATAAATGGTGCAGCCAATCGCGCGCGGCACGCCGGTCCGCGCCTGTAGGAGGTGAAAGGGAGCAGATGGCCCACAAGATCACCGAAGAGTGTCTGGCCTGCGGCGCCTGCGTCGACGAGTGCCCGAACGACGCGATCAGCGAGGGCGACGACATCTACGTCATCGACCCCGAGCTCTGCGACGACTGCGGCACGTGCGTGGACTCGTGCCCCAACGAGGCGATCGTCCCGGCCGACTGACGCCGGACCGACGCTGAGGCTCACGGAGGGGCCGGCCGCCCGAGGGGCGGCCGGCCCCTCCCGCGTCAGGCCTCCGGCGGCCGGCCCCTCCCGCGTCAGGCCTCCGGCAGCCCGTCGAGCGCGTCCACGCCGACCAGCTCGGGCTCGCTCCACGCCAGGCGACGGGCCATGACGCGCACCGCCTCGGGGTTGTCGTCCACGAGCAGGTACTCCCGCCCCAGGCGCGCCGCCGCCTCGCCGGTCGTGCCGCTGCCGGCGAAGCAGTCGAGCACGAGGTCGCCGGGGTCGGAGTGCACCGCGACGATGCGCTCGAGCAGGCGCACGGGCTTCTGCGTCGGGTAGCCGGTCTTCTCGCCACCCGTCGGGCTGACGATGGTCAGCCACCAGACGTCGGTCGGGGTCTTGCCGCGGGCCGCCTTCTCGGGCCCGGCCAGACCCGGCGCGAGGTAGGGGATGCGGTCGATGTCCTCGTAGCGGAAGACGTAGGTGGCGGGATCGCTCGCGTACCAGAAGAGCGTGTCGTGCTTCGCCGGCCAGCGCCGCTTCGTGCGCCCCCCGTAGTCGTAGGCCCAGACGATCTCGTTCATGAAGGCCTCGCGCCCGAAGAGCTCGTCGAGCAGGACCTTGCAGTAGTGCGCCTCGCGCGCGTCGATGTGCAGGAAGAGCGAGCCGTCGGCCGTGAGCAGGCGCCGCACCTCGGCGAGGCGCGGCGCGAGGAAGCCGAGGTAGTCGTCGAAGGCGTCGCGGTAGGCGTGGGTGCCGAGGGTCTCGCTGCGGTAGCGGTGGCCGCCGAAGCCCGTCCGGTCGCCGTTCTCGTCCCGCCGCGTGCGCAGCTGCGTGTGGCGCCGCTCGTGGCCGGTGTTGAAGGGCGGGTCGAGGTAGACGAGCCGCGCGATCGCATCGGGCAGGGCGCGCAGCACGGGCAGGTTGTCGCCGAGGACGATGCGCTTCACGGCGGTCCGGTGACGACCAGTGTCATGGCGAGACCTCCCCGGGAGACGGTGCCCGACCATAGTAGCGTGTCGGGTGCTCCGCGGCGCCCGGCGCCCGAACGTTATGTCCACGAAGCACGTGGCCGATATTCAGAGTATGAGACTCGTCCCACGGCAACCGCACCAGCTCTGCGACGGCCGCGTCCTGGTCATCGCCACGCTCATCGCCTGGCTGGTCCTGCTGGCGCTGCTCGCCGGCGGTGCGGGCGCCACGGGCTGACGCCCGCCGCCCGCCCCGCCGTCACGGCCCGCCCCGCCGGGCGCCTGCACGCTGCCCACCGGGCGTCTGCGGCCTCCGACCATCCGCGCTGCCCATCGACCAACCGCACTGCGCCCTGCCCGCGCACCCCTGTGAGAGAATCGCCACATGACGCAGTGGCGCGAGATCCTCGACGTGCACGCTCCCCGCTACATTGACGAGCCGTTCACCTTCGGCGCCGTCGCCGAGGTCGACGTCGCCGAGCGCTCATCGCCCGCCAGGAGGCGGACGGCGGACGCGACTGAGGGGCCTCCGTGGGGAGGCGGGCGATGAGCGCGTCGGGGCTCGATGCACCGGAGGTGCGCGTGCGGCGGGCGACGCCGGCCGACGCGGCCGGCGTCGCGCGCGTGCTGAACGAGGCCATCGCCGACGGCCGCTTCACGATCCTCGACCTGCGGTTCTCGGCCGAGGACGAGGCCGCGTACATCGCGGGGCTCGGCCCGCGGGGGTTCATCAACGTGGCCGAGACCGCGGACGGCGACATCGTCGGTGCGCAGACGGTCGCCCCGCTGGACGACGCGGCCGGCTCGCAGGACCACGTCGCCACGATGGGCACCTGGGTGCTCGCGGCGTGGCGGCGGCGGGGCGTGGGCCGCGCGCTCTTCGCGGCCGGCGCCGCCGCGGCCCGCGAACTCGGCTACGCCAAGGTCTTCACCGACCTGCGCGCCGACAACGACGCCTCGCTCGCCTTCCACACCAGCCTCGGCTTCACCGTCGTCGGCCGTGCCCGGCGGCACGTGCGCATCGGCGGGCGCGACATCGACGCCCTCCTCATCGAGACGGAGCTCTGACGTGCTCTACGTCTGCGCGACCCCGATCGGCAACCTGGACGACGTCTCGCCGCGTGTCCTCGCCGCCCTCGGCGCCGTCGAGCTGATCGCCGCCGAGGACACGCGGCGCACACGGCGCCTGCTCAGCCGCTTCGACCTCCACACGCCGCTGACCAGCCTCTTCGCCCACAACGAGGCCGAGAAGACGGAGCGCGTGCTCGGCCTCCTCCGCCAGGGCCGCGACGTGGCCCTCGGGACCGACGCCGGCATGCCCGGCGGGGCCGACCCCGGCGCGCGCCTCGTCGCGCGGGCGGCCGCGGAGGGCCTGCCGCTGACGGTGCTCCCCGGCCCGTCCGCCGTGACGACGGCGCTCGTCGCCTCCGGCCTCGCCGGCGACGAGGGCTTCCGCTTCGTCGGGTACCTGCCGCGCCGCGCAGCCGACCTCGCCCGCAGCGCGGCGCAATGGCGCCGGGGCGGCGGGGTCGTGGTCGCCTTCGAGTCGCCCCGCCGCCTGGCGACCAGCCTCGAGCGGCTGGCCGCCCTTGTCCCCGGGGCGCGCGCGGCCGTGTGCCGCGAGCTGACCAAGGTGCACGAGGAGGTGCTGCGCGGGTCGCTGGACGACCTGGCCGCCGAGATCGCCGGTCGCGAGGAGGTCCGCGGCGAGGTGACGCTGGTCGTCGACCTCGGCGCTCGCGAGGCCGAGGCCGCCGGCCTGAAGGCCGAGGCGCGCGAGGCGGGGGCGGCACTGCTCGCGCGCGGCCTCTCGCGCCGCGACGCCGCCGCCGCCCTGCACGTCTGCCTCGGCGTGCCGCGCCGCGACGCCACACGGCTCACGCAAGAGCTCGCCGAGAAGGCGGCGGCCGAGTAGATGGTCGCGCCTCGCGGCGACCCCGCCGGGCTCCTCCCCGAGCGATCCGTGCGCGCTCTCCCGCACTGCTCTCCCCGTCCCGCGCTCCCGCCCGACATTTCCGCCCGCCCGCCGCGCCGCCGCCCGCTGGTACAATCGCGTCGTCCCGACGACGACGACGAGGAGGTGACCGTGGACCTGCGGACCCTGGCGGCCGAGCGCACCCTGCTGCTCGACGGCGCGATGGGCACCCAGATGATGGCGCGCGGCGTGCCCGGCGGCACCCCTCCCGAGCTCTGGAACCGAGACCGGCCCGACATCGTCGAGGCCGTGCACCGCGACTACTTCGCCGCCGGCGCGGACATCGTGCACACCAACACCTTCGGCGGCACGCGCCCCAAGCTCCAGGCGCACGGCCTCGGCGGTCGTGCGGCGGGCCTGAGCGAGGCGGCCGCGCGGCTCGCGGTCGCGCTGCGCGACCGCGAGTTCCCCGGCCG
>DATHSP010000379.1:0-3535 GCA_035464075.1 Thermoleophilia bacterium
GCATCGAGGCGCCGAGGGCGCGACGCGATGGCGCGTGCTGGAGCCGCGCCCACATGCAGCGCTCGCCCTCATGCCAAGCTCGGCCGCAGCCACCGCGCGGGTGCCCCGCCCGCGGCCCGCGGGTAGACTCGCGGGCACGGATCGAGACCGAGGAAGGAGCCGCAAGATGTCCAAACGAGCCCTGTGCGTCACCGCCGGTGCGCTGGCCGCGGCCGCGTGGGCCGTTCACCGGCTGGCGCGCCGGTCGGGCGTCTCGCCCGACGAAGCGCGCCAGGCCCTGCCCGGCGACGGGATCGTCTCCGCCCCGAGCTGGGTCTCCACACGGGCGCTCACCATCGCGGCGCCGCCATCCGAGGTGTGGCCTTGGGTCGTCCAGATGGGCTACCCGACCGAGCGCGCCGGCTGGTACACGCCGCACTGGCTCGACGAGCTGATGTGGGGCGAGCGGCCGCGCAGCGCCGAGACCATCCGTCCCGAGCTGCAGGACCTCGAGGTCGGCGACCAGGTGCCCGACAGCCCCGACTGGACCGCGAAGTACGTGGTGGAGGAGGTCGAGCCGCCGAGCCATCTCGTGCTGCACTCGACCTGGCACGTCTGGGGGCCGGTCCGCTCCTCCGACTTCAGCTGGGTGTTCGTGCTGAAGCCTGTGGAGGAGTCGCTTCCGACGGGGGAGAGGCGGGAGGCGACGCGCCTTGTGGTCCGCGCCCGCGTCGCCTACGAGCCGACGTGGATCTACCCCTTCGTTGAGACGGTGATCGGGCTCGGCGACTGGGCGAACGTCAGCGTCATGCTGAGGGGCATCAAGCGGCGGGCCGAGGCCGCAGCGTCGTAGGCGGCGGGCCGACGCCGCGGCCTCGCAGCCGGGCCGCCGCGGGCGGACATGTCCCCGGCGTGCCGCGCCCGGACGCGTGGCCGGTGCGCAATCGGGGGTGGCGGCGCGCCGGTCAGACGATCCGGCCCCACCAGACGCCGCTGTAGCGCTGCACCGACGGCGCGATGCAGAGCACGGCGATGAGCCCGCCGATCGAGCCCCACACCAGCTGCTGCGGGTCGGGGCCGATCATCGCGTACTCGACGAGCTCGAAGATCACGAGACCGCACCCCACGGCGAAGGCGCCGAACCAGGCCCAAGGCCGGCGACGCCAGAGGCCCACCGCGACCACCAGCGGGAAGACGCCGAGCACCGTGAGGAGGAACAGCCCCGGGATCAGGAAGTCCGAGAAGGGCGTCCCCTCGAGATAGGACGTCGGTATGCGCAGCAGATCGCCGTCGGGGGCGAGGACGAAGGCGCCGCCGCCGAAGATCCCTCCGATGCCTTGCAGCACCAGAAAGCCGAGCAGGATCCACACCAATCCGTGCCGGCGCGGCTTCGCCTCCGCAGCGCCGTCGTCTGCGTGCGCGACACGCTCTCTCTCCACGTGATCCTCTTTCGGGTCCGGGGGGATGGTCCTCGGTCCATGGCCGGCGAGCGGCCCGGCAAGGGTACCGCACCGCGCCGCATCGTGCGGCGCCCTCGGGCGCCCGCGTCGTTCAGAGGTCCGTCACTCGGCCCGACTCCTCGATCAGCCTGACCGGCACCGCCTCCGGCACGTCGCGGCGCAGCTTGTCCCTCAGTTCCTCCGGGGGCGGCGGATCGCCGGGGCCGAGGGCGGTGATGACAATGTCGCTGCCCTCCACCCGCACGGAATCGAGCGTCCACGCGCTGCCCTCGACCCACGCCTCGGTGGCCGCGGTGGCGGAGAGTACCCAGTTCTCGTAGCGGGCCGTGCGGACGGACGCTGCAGTCAGTGGGATGAGCAAGGCGATCACGAAGACGACGATCACCCGGCGCGCGCGCTTCGTCACGCGCGAGTCGTGTACGGCGGCCTCCTTCTGGTAGCCGGCCGCGGCGAACACCACGGTGCCGGCGATGAGGATCGCGGCGACGTTGGTGAGAAAGAGCACGAGCGCGCCCCAGGCGAGATCGAAGCGCCCCGCGCCGAGCGTGATGCCCACAACGGCGAGCACGGGGACCAGCGAGATGGCGATGGCGACGCCGGCGAGGATGTTGGAGACGTCGCGGCGCGTCAGGGCGAAGGCGCCGGCGACGCCGGTGGCGACGGCGACGATGAGGTCGAGCAGAGTCGGGGCCGTGCGGCCGATGATCTGCGGGTTGGCGTCGAGCGGCATGCGGTGCGACGCGAGGTACCCCATGAGGATGCCGATCGCGATGTTGGCGGCGATGCCGGCCGTGAGGAGGAGGAAGGCCGAGCGCAGGCGCTTCGCGTCGCCGATGGAGGTGGCGAGGGCGACGCCGTAGATCGGCGTCGCCAGCGGGGCGACGATCATCGCCCCGATCACGGCGGGGGTGGAGTCGGAGACGACGCCACCTGCGGCGATCGCCGACGAGAGGCCGAGCAGCATCCAGAACTGCGAGAGCTTGGCCTTCGTGTTGCCGACGTCTACGAAGAGCCCGTCGGCGACCTCGACCAAGGGGTTGCGGTAGTCACGGCCGGCGTCGATCGCTCTGGCAAGCCACCCCATCGGAGCCTCCTTCGGGCATCGTCTGTCGAGCTGACGGCTGCGCGGAATCATACGTGACGCCGCGTGTCGTGTCCGGCCTCGGGTGAGGGCGCGTGCTAGCATCCGCGTCGTCGATGCACCCGATGCGGAGAGCGACGTGAGCGAGTCATGGCCCGGCGGCGAGAGCCGCCTGCCGGTCGCCTGCAACCGCGACTGCGGCGGCGGCTGCCCGCTGCTCGCCACGGTCGAGGGCGGCCGGGTCGTGCGCATCACCGACAACCCGGCCGGTGGCCCGTACCTTCGGGGCTGCGTCCGCGGCTATCAGGCGTGGCGTCAGCAGCAGGCGCCCGGGCGCCTGACCACGCCCCTCGTGCGCACCGGGCCGCGCGGCACGGGGCAGTTCCGCGAGGCCGGCTGGGACGAGGCTCTCGCGCGCGTCGCCGACGGACTCGCGGCGGTGCGCGAGCGGCACGGCGACGGGGCGATCCTCGCCCTCGGCGGGTCGGGTTCGTGCCGTGGCGCGGTCCACAACACGGCCGAGTTGCTTCCGCGCTTCCTGAACCTGATCGGCGGCGGTGTCGAGGAGTCGTCGACGTACAGCTCGGCGGCGGCCGCCTACGTGGAGCGCGTCGTGCTGGGGACGCGCAAGGCGGGCATCGACGCCGCCACGCTGCGCCACTCCGGGATGATCGTCCTCTGGGGTGCCAACCTCATGGACTGCATCATGGGGTGCGAGTGGCGGGCGCGCGTTCGCGAGGCGAAACGCCGCGGGGTGCCCGTGATCGTGATCGACCCGCGCCGCACCGAGACGGCGAAGAAGCTCGGCACCGAGTGGCTGCCGGTACGTCCGGGCACGGACAGCGCGCTGATGCTGGCTGTGCTGCACGTGCTCATCAGCGAGGGCCTCGTGGATGAGGCGTTCGTCACCGTGCACGCGACCGGGTTCGAGGCGCTGCGGCGGCGCGTGCTCGGCGAGGGCGGCGCCGGCGGGCGAGGCGACGAGGCCGCACGCGGTCCCGGGCAGGCCGGTGTC
>DATHSP010000380.1:0-2394 GCA_035464075.1 Thermoleophilia bacterium
CGCGCGCCGAGCCGGCCGCGCTCCCGCGCGGCGCGCGGGCGGGGCGGCCCGCGGCCGGCCGAGGAGGTACACCATGCGGCGCAGCTCCCCATCCGTCTGCGTCCTCCGGGTCCCGCGTCGCGGGTCCCCCGCTCCACGCTACCCTGACCCTCTCCGCGCCCGCGGCCGAAAGGAGCCCACATGAAGAAGCCCGTCGAGAGCGCTCCCAAGCTCGAGCTCACGAAGTCGATGAGCATGCTCGAGGACGCCTACCGACTCACGCCCGGCGGCGTGGGCGGTATCCGGCGGCCGTACAACTTCGTGGTCGGCGAGTACCCGGTCTTCATCACCCACGGCAAGGGCGGGCACATCTTCGACGTCGACGGCAACGAGTACATCGACATGCTCTGCGCCTACGGTCCGATCATCCTCGGCTACGTCGAGCCCGAGATCAACGAGGCCGTCAAGGCGCGCATGGACCAGGGCTTCTGCTTCAGCCTGGTGCAGCCCATCCAGAACGAACTCGAGGAGCGCCTCGCCGAGATTCTCCCCTGCGGCGAGCAGACGATCATCGTCAAGACGGGCTCCGACGCGACCAATGCCGCCGTGCGCGCCGCCCGCGCCTACACCGGCCGCGACAAGATCGCGCGCTGCGGCTACCACGGCTGGGCCGACTGGTGCGTCGAGGTCCCCGGCGGCGTGCCGCAGGCGGTGCGCGACCTGACCAAGGAGTTCCACTACGGCGACGTTGCCGACCTCGAGCGCGTCTTCGCCGAGAACCCGGGCGAGATCGCGACCGTCATCATCACCCCGGTCGGCCACCCGATGGCGCTGCCGATCATCCCGCCGCCGGAGGGCTACCTCGAGAAGGTCAAGGAGGTCGCCCACACGAACGGCGCCGTGCTCATCTTCGACGAGATCCGCACCGGCTTCCGAGTCGCCATGGGTGGCGCCCAGCAGCGCTACGGGGTGACGCCGGATCTGACGACCGTGGGCAAGGCGATGGCCAACGGCTACCCGATCGCCGCCGTCGTCGGCAAGCGCGAGATCCTCTCCGTCTACGAGAAGCTCGCCTTCCTCAGCTCGACGTTCTTCCCCAACAGCCTCGAGATGGTGGCCGCCATGAAGTGCATGGACATCCTCGAGCGCGAGGACGTGCAGAATGTGATCTGGGAGCGCGGCACGCGCTTCCTCGAGCGCCTCGGCGAGATCGTCGACGCCTCCGGCGTGCCGGTGACGAAGAGCGGCATCCCGCCGATGCCGTTCCTGACCTTCGACAAGGTCGACGACCACTACAAGGAGCGGCGCACCGAGTTCTACACGCAGTGCATCCGCCGCGGGCTCTTCGTGCAGCCGTACCATCACTGGTACATCGCCTACCGGCACACCGAGGAGGACCTCGCGCGCGCGCTCGAAGTGGTCGAGGAGAGCCTCGCCTACGTGGCGCAGGAGTATCCTTACGGCGCGTGACCCCGGGTGACGGGGCGGGCCGGCCGCGCCGGCCCGCCCCGTCACCGCCGACCCGCCGCAGCCCGAGTGACCAGGGGGGATGACGATGGACAAGCTCATCATCACCGTCGCCGGCGTCGGCGCCGAGACGACGAGGGAGGCGCAGCCGAACCTGCCCATCTCGGCGCGGGAGATCGGCGAGGACGCGGCCCGCTGTCGCGAAGCCGGCGCCGCCATCTACCACCTGCACGTGCGCCGGCCCGACGGCAGCCCGACCCAGGACAAGGACGTCTTCGCTGCCGCCCTCACCGAGATCCGCGCACGCACCGACATCATCGTCCAGACATCCACCGGCGGCGCCATGGGCATGACCGCCGACGAGCGCCTGCAGCCGCTCGAGCTCGATCCCGAGATGGCCTCGCTCACGACCGGAACGGCCAACTTCGGCGACGAGGTCTTCTTCAACGACACGGCCCTGATGCGCGAGTTCTATACGCGCATGCAGGCCAAGGGCGTGCGCCCCGAGTTCGAGATCTTCGAGGCCGGCCAGATCGACAACGCGCTGCGCCTGGTGAAGCAGTTCGGCCCGGCCGGCCCGCTCATGCACTGGGACTTCGTGCTCGGCGTGCCGGGGTCGATGACGGGCGAGCCGCGCAACCTCGCCTTCCTCGTCGACCGCGTCCCCGCCGCGACCTCGACCTGGACGGCGACCGGCATCGGCCGCTGGCACATGCCGGTGACGATGACGGCCCTCGCCCTCGGCGGGAACGTGCGCCTCGGGCTCGAGGACAACATCTTCTACCACAAGGGCGTGCTCGCCGACGGCAACGCCCAGCTCGTCGCGCGCGTCTCGCGCCTCGCCGCCGAGTGGGCTCGCGAGTGCGCGACGCCCGACGCGGCGCGCCGCATCCTCAAGCTCGCCCCGTACGACGGGGACTGACACGGGGGGGTGCGGCGGCGGTCCGA
>DATHSP010000381.1:0-7829 GCA_035464075.1 Thermoleophilia bacterium
ACGCACCGACGCCGCTCGCCTGAGGGCGCGCCGCCGCCGGGGCCGAGCCGCGGCGCACCGGGCGGCGCGCCGGCCCACTGCTCGCCGAGCCGCGGCCTGGCCCCGCCGGCGCTGAAGGTCGCGGCCGAATGCGCCCGCCTCCTCCGTCGACGTGCCCGGGTCTGACCCATGGCGTTTTGAGCATGGAGACCCTCAGAGATTGTGAACATTGACACAAAGTCTCCGCGGCGTCATACTGACGTTGCATCCGGATGAGCGGATATTCGGATGTCGTCGGGTCAGCCGACGCCACTCTTTCGTAAGGAGTCGCCGTGGACGAGCGCCTCGAACGCGAAGTCAACCTCCTGCACGCCAACATCTGCCAGGCGCTCGCCGACCCCAAGCGCATCCTGATCCTCTACGCCCTCGCCGAGGGTCCCCGCAACGTCGGCGAGCTTACCCAGGCGCTCGACGTCCCGCAGTCCACCGTGTCGCGCCACCTCAAGGTGCTGCGCGAGCGGCGGCTCGTTAACGCCGAGCGCGAGGGCGTCACCGTGTACTACTCCCTCGCCGACCCGAGGGTCGTCGAGGCGCTCGACACCTTGCGCGCCGTGCTCTTCGGCGCGCTGGCTCAGCAGGCCGAGCTCGCGCACGAGCTGGCCTGACCCCGCATCCGTGACCCGCACCGTCTCTGCAGAAAGGACACCGACCCGTGGCCAGCCTCAGCGCCAGTGACAAGACGTTTCTCGCCGAGCTCTTCGGCGAGCGTGTGAGCTTCGACAAGACCGAACGCAAACTGTACGGGCACGACATCGCCGCCATGCCGAGCATGGTCAGGCCCGTCATCGGCAACACCGTGCCCGACGCCGTCGTGCAGCCGCGCACCGAGGAGCAGCTCTCGGCGCTCATGCGCTGGGCGAACGATCACCAGGTCGCCCTCACCCCCCGGGGCAAGGCGACCTCAGGCTACGGTGGCGTGATCCCCGTCAAGAACGGCGTCGTGGTCGACTTCTACTTCATGAAGGACATCGTCAAGACCGACGCCGAGGCGCTGACGGTGACCGTGCAGCCCGGTATCGGCTGGGAGAAGCTCGACCGCATGCTCAAGCGCGAAGGGCTCACCCTGCGCCTGTACCCGTCGAGCTACCCGAGCTCGACCGTCGGCGGCTGGCTCGGTCAGGGCGGCGCCGGCTACGGCTCGTACGCCTACAACTACTTCCCCGAGAACGTCGTCTCCGCGAGGGCCGTCCTGCCGGGCGGCGAGGTCCGCGTGTTCGAGGGCGACGACCTCGACCTGCTCGCCGCCGCCGAGGGCACGACGGGCTTCGTCACCGAGGTCACCCTCAAGGTGATGCCCCTCAGCGACATCGTCGCGATGAGCGTCGGCTGTGAGACCGGTGAGGCGCTGCAGAAGATCGTCGCCGCGATCCACGATGGCCAGCTGCCGGTGTGGTCCGTCTCGTTCATCAACCCGCGCATGGCGACGCTCAAGAACGAGGCCCCGCTGCGCACGCATCAGGGTCATGTCGTCGAAGAGCACGTCGAGCTGCCCGACCAGTACATCCTGACCCTGGCCTACGCCGCCGACGACAAGGACGCGGTCGAGGCCGGGCTCGGCGAGATCATCCTCGGCGCCGACGCGCAGCGCCTCAGCGACGAGATCGCCGAGCACGAATGGGAGCACCGCTTCAAGTTCATGGTCGTCAAGCGGCTCGGTCCGTCGCTCGTGCCGAGCGAGGTCGTCGTGCCGCTGCGCGAGCTCGGCGCCACCATGGCCGAGATCGAGACCGTCGTGAAGCAGCCCATCGTCAAGGAGGGCGTCATCGTCGGCACCGGCCCCGACGGCGAGCCCGAGGCCGTGATCCTCGGCTTCATCCCGGCCGACGAACGCAAGTTCAGCTACAACCTCGTCTTCGGCCTCGTGCTCTCGATCATGAAGATCGCCGAGCAGCACGGCGGCCGCGCCTACTCGACCGGCCTCTACTTCGGCGGCAAGGCCGACTCGGTCATGGGCGCAGACATTGTCCGTCGCCTGCGCGAGTTCAAGCAGCAGGTCGACCCGAACGGCATCCTCAACCCCAACAAGGTGCTCGACAACGGCGTCACCGGCACGCTCATGGACTTCGCCGGCAAGTTCGAGAGCCAGGCTCGCGCCCTGGGCAACCGCGTCACGCTGGACATCGGGGAGCGCCACGGGGACGACGTCAAGGGCATCCCCGGTGACGTCGCCTGGTACGCCTACAGCTGCTCGCAGTGTGGCTACTGCGTCGACCAGTGCGACCAGTTCTACGGCCGCGGCTGGGAGAGCCAGAGCCCGCGCGGCAAGTGGTACTGGCTGCGTGAGTACATGGCCGGCGACGAGCAGTGGACGCAGGAGATGATCTCCACCTTCCTGGCCTGCACCACCTGCGAGATCTGCGATCGCCGCTGCTCGGCCAGCCTGCCGATCGAGCCTTCGTGGATGAAGCTCCGCGGCCAGCTGATCCAGGACGAGAAGCGCATGACGCTGCCGGCCTTCGAGATGATGGCCGCCGCGCTCACCGACCAGGGCAACATCTGGGCGGGCCACCGCAAGGACCGCGCCGACTGGTTCCCCGAGGACATGTGGGAGAAGCACGGCCCCGGCCACGAGTCGAAGACCGTCTACTTCGCCGGCTGCACGGCGAGCTACGCCGAGCCCGACATCGGCATCGCCGCAGTGCGTCTGCTCGACGAGGCCGGCGTCGACTTCACCTACCTGGCCGAGAAGGAGAACTGCTGCGCCACGCCGATGCTCGTGGCCGGCAAGTGGGACGTCTTCATCGAGACGATGAAGAAGAACATCGCCGCGGTGAAGGAGGCCGGCGGCGACACCGTCGTCACCAGCTGCCCCGCCTGCGACATGATGTGGCGTCAGGTCTACCCGAAGTGGGCCGAGAAGGAGGGCATCGAGTTCGGCATCACTCCCCGTCACTACAGCGAGGTCATAGCGGAGAAGCTGGCCTCGGGCGAGTTCAAGTACCCGGAGACGGTCGAGGCCGACGGGATCCGCAGCGCGCGCACGAACGGCGAGAAGAAGGTCCGCGTGGCCTTCCACGACTCCTGCCACCTCGGGCGCGCGAGCGGCGTGTACGAGCCGCCCCGCGAGCTCATCAAGGCCAACCCGAACGCCGAGTACGTCGAGCTGCCCTACAACCGTGAGGAGGCACACTGCTGCGGCTCGGTCCTCACTCTACTCGAGAACCCGGCGGCGGCGGCCAACATCGGCGGCTCGCGCCTCGAGGAGGCGGAGATGGTCGGCGCCGAGAAGATCCTCGCCGCCTGCCCGTGTTGCCAGTTCCAGCTGCGGGTCAGTGCCGACGCCAAGGGCAAGACAGTGGAGGTCGTCGACCTCGCCCACTTCTGCGCCGACGCCCTCGGCTACGACCTGCCCGACCCGAACGAGGACGTCCAGTTCCTGTGGTCGGTGTTCGAGGGCATGATCAAGCTGATGACGCCGCAGGGGTTCGCCGACCTCATGAAGACCATGTGGCCGGAGGTCGTCGACGCGATGCCGATGGGCATGGGCGGCATGATGCGCAAGATGGCGCGGGTGCCGGGCGCGCTCGAGGCGATGAAGCCGATGTTCCCGACGCTCTTCCCGCGGTTGCTGCCGCAGATGATGCCGGCTCTCCTGCCGACGATGCTCGAGCGCATCAAGGCGGTCATGCCGATGCCGCAGTCGATGGAGGAGCTCATGCCCGAGCTCATGCCGCGGGTCATGGACAATCTCATGCCGCACATGATCGACGACGTCGTGCCCTTGGTCACCGACGACCTGATCGCCTACCTCAAGGGCGAGGCCGGGCGGAACGGCAAGGGCAACGGGAAGGTCCGCAAGGAGCAGATCGCGCCGGCGGCCGAGGAGGGCGAGAAGGAGCTGGTCGGCGCGCGCGACTGACGCCGGCCGGATACGCTGAGGCTCGAGGGGCCGGGGAGGTCGGAGGACCTCCCCGGCCCCTAACGCTTGGCCGTTTGGGCGGGCGCGGGCGGGGCGGGGCCGCGCGCGGGCGGCGGAGCGGCACCAGGGTCGCGGTGGGCCGGCCGGGGTCGTGATGCGCCGGCCCCTGGGACCTTGCCAGGCAGTCAGCCAAACCGCGATCGTCTACCGCACGAAAGGCGGGATCCGCCATCGTCCACCGGAATCCCCCGCGGATTCGGTCGTCGCCGTGCCTTCAGCCGACGCGCGCGAATGCGCCGCCCGCGGGTGCGCGGGGCTCGGGATGCCGCCCGAGGAGGCACCGCGACACCGGTCCGGCTCCGGATGCCTCCGCCGCGACCCCGCCGGCCCGGGCTCAGTCCTTCAGGTAACGGTCGAACCACTCGAGCACGAGCTCGAAGCGCTGCACGCGATGCACAGGGCTGCCTGAGCGCGTGAGCTCGTGCGACTCGGCGGGGAAGCGGACCATCTCGACGGGACGTCTGAGGAGGCGGAGCGTCACAAAGAGCTGCTCCGCCTGCTCGACGGGGCAGCGCAGGTCGTCTTCGGAGTGCAGGATCATCAGGGGCGTGTGGATGTTCTCGGCGTACGTGGTCGGCGACACCTTGAGGTAGCTCTCCACGTCCTCGTACAGGAAGGCGCCGAGGTAGCCCTTGAAATCGAAGCCGAAGTCGCTCGACCCCCACTCGGAGACGAACTGGTTGACGGCGCGCTCGCTGATCGCCGCTTTGAAGCGGTCGGTGTGGGCGACGATCCACGAGGTCATGTAGCCGCCGTAGGAGCCACCGATGACGCCCAGGCGGTCGGGGTCGATGAAGTCGAAGCGGCGAAGCGCCTCGTCGACGACCGCCATGCAGTCCTCGTAATCGACGGAGCCCCAGCCGGGGCCGAGCTCGCCGGGGCCGCGGATGGCTCGGCCCCACTCCTCGGAGTACCCCGACGAGCCGCGCGGGTTGGAGAAGAGGACGACGTAGCCGCCGCCGGTGTAGACCTGGAACTCGTCGAAGAACTCGTTGCCGTATTGCCCGTACGGGCCGCCGTGGATGTTGAGCAGAGCCGGGTACGTGCGACCCCGCTCGAAGCCGGCGGGCAGCATGACCCAGGCGTCGACCTCACTGCCGTCGGCGGAGACCGCGGTGAAGCGCTC
This sequence comes from Thermoleophilia bacterium, assembly GCA_035464075.1. GTDB lineage: Bacteria > Actinomycetota > Thermoleophilia > UBA2241 > UBA2241 > UBA2241. The sequence continues at coordinate 5,085 of DATHSP010000381.1, forward strand.
GGCGGCGGCGAGCTTGCGCCCGGCGGCGAAGGCTTCGCCGACGCGCGTGAGGCGGCGTGCCCCATCGGCGTTCGCGCCGTGAGGCCCGGCAGCGGCGGTCCCGGCGACCGCGCCGGCAGGGTCGGCGGGCGCCGTGTCGGTCCGCACGGGTTCTGGGGTCGCCCCGCCCAGCCGATCGGGCTCCGCAGCGTCAAACGGCGCTACGAGGAGCTCGGGCAGCAGGGTCGGCTCGGTCGCCGTGTAGACGAGACGGCCGGCGGCGGCGTCGAAGCCCGTGACGGCGCGCTCACCGCCGACGAGCAGCTCCGGCGGCTTCGAGCCGTCGGCCGCCACGCGGTAGACGTGAGTGTTGCCGCCGTCCTCGACGAGGAAGACGAGGTGCTCGCCGACCCACGCCGCCTCCCGGGGCGTCGGGTAGGGGTTGCAGTTACGGTCGAGCGCCTCCGTGAGCAGCACCGTGTCGCCTGTGGCGGCGTCGACGACGGCGACCTGGGTGTGCTTGGGGTCGTCGAGCATCCCGGGGTAGCGCAGGACGGCGAGCCGACTGCCGTCGGGCGACCACACGGGGCCGTCGGTCTGACCGCCGCCGCGGGTCAGCCGGCGCGGCTCCGAGGTCGCCGGCGCGTCGAGGTCGGGCGCGTCGATGAGGTACACGTCGCTCGCCAGCTCGATGTCCCAGTCGTCGTGGCGGGCCGAGACGAAGGCGATGGTCGAGCCGTCCGGTGACCACGCCGGCGCCGTGTCCTCGAAGTCGCCGGCCGTGATCTGTGCGGGCGCGCTCGACCCGTCGGCCTTGACGGCGAACAGGTGCTGCGGGCGGTCGACGGTCCAGCCGACGTGCTCGAGCTTGTACTGCAGGCGGGTGATGCGCCGGGGGGCTCGGCGCTCGTCGTCCTCCTCGTCGTAGGCGGCATCGCGCACGCGGGCGACGAAGGCGACGGTCGAGCCGGCGGGCGACCACACGGGGTGCTCCACGTCCTCGTTGAGGCTGGTCAGCTTACGTGCCTCGCCGCCGTCGACCGGCATGACGTAGAGCTGTGAGACCTTGCCGCCGCGGTTCGACGTGAACGCGAGCCGCGTACCGTCGGGCGACCAGCGGGGCTCGGCATCGCGCTTCTCGCCCGAGCTGAGCTGGCGCGGCGCGGACGAGCCGTCGAGTGCCGCGAGCCAGATCGCGCTGCGGTACCCGTTCGCCTCGCGGTCGACGGTCTTGACTACGTAGGCGACGGTCGTGCCGTCGGGGGAGATGCGGGGGTCGGCGACGCCGGTCAGCGCGTAGACGTCGTCGGGGAGCATGCCGGTCATGCGCGACCTCCGTTCGGTGTGTCGATGGGGAAGCCCGGCGCGCGGACGTGCGAGGCGGCCCCGTGTCGTGATGCCCCTATCGCGATGGTATACCACCGCCGGGCCGTCACTGGGGGCGCGCGAACGACCGGGGGCCGCTGGCGCCCCGACGACTCAGGCACGACCGCGGGCGCCAACGGGCCGGGACGGCCGGTCCCGCGCCGACGGGGAACAGAAGGCTCATCTGCACGGCCGGCCGGACGTCGGTACGAGGCGAGATGAGGACCGGCCCAGATAGAGGCGACACCACACGCGAGCGCGTCGAGCTCGCGACGAGTACGCGAAGGAGAGATCGCCATGCGATTCATGATCCTGGTCAAGTCAGACGCCGCGACCGAGGCGGGCACCATGCCCGAAGAGAGCGACCTGGCCGCGATGACCGAGTTCAACGAGCGACTGGTCGAGGCCGGCGTGATGCTCGCCGGCGAGGGGCTGCAGCCGAGCGCCAAGGGTGCGCGCGTCCGTTTCGAGGGTGGGCGGCCGACCGTGATTAAGGGGCCGTTCTCCGGCCCGAACGATCTCATCGCCGGATTCTGGATCTGGCGGGTCGGTTCGCTGGACGAGGCGATCGAGTGGCTGAAGCGCGCCCCCTTCGACGGCGGCGCCGAGGTCGAGATCCGCGAAGTCTTCGAGACGGAGGACTTCGGTGACGCGATGACCCCCGAGCTCAGAGAGCGGGAGGATCGGCTGCGCGCACGGACTGGGGAGCTGAGCAGGGCCTCGTAGCCGCCGGCTCCGCGAGGCCGGCCGGCACGACGCAGTGGGCCGGCCCCGGGCGGCGAGTCGGCATCGAGGGCGGCGTCGCGGGTGTGTCGAGGGCGGCGTCGCGCGGCGCCGCCGCTCTGTGCGACGGCGTGCGCCGGCCCCATATCGGGAACGGCAGGAGAGTCACTGAGTCAAGGAGACGACAATGGACAACACCATCGTCTGGGCCGACATCCCAGTCACGGATCTCGATCGCGCCATGAAGTTCTACGGCGCCGTCCTGCAGACGAAGTTCGCGCCGGTCGAAGGTATGGACGGCATCGCTCTCGAGGTGCCGCCCGAGGACTTCGACCCTTCGAACATGGAGCCGCCGTTCCCGGTCGCCTTCGACCTGGCGCTGATGCCGGACCACAAGCCGAGCATGGACGGCACCACGATCTACCTGAACGGCCAGGGCGACGCCGAGGGCATGCTCGAGCGCGCGGCGGCGGCCGGCGGCGAGATCCTCGCGCCGGTCGAGTACATGGGCGAGATGGTCGGCAGCCTCGGGTTCTTCAAGGACTCGGAGGGCAACCGCATCGGCGTGCACAAGCCGCCGGAGATGCAGCCGCCCGAGAAGTAGCCCGACGCGGGGGCCGTGGATCTGGCCCGGCGCCGCCGCCGTGGCAGATGCGAAGAGGGGCGGGGCGTGCATCG
>DATHSP010000382.1:0-5539 GCA_035464075.1 Thermoleophilia bacterium
ATGCTCGACCTGATGGTGCAGGGGCGCCGCTGTTGCGAGCTCCCCGACCCGGCCACACGGGGCGTGCCCGGCCCGACCGACCCGAGCGGCATCTGCGTCTGCGAGTTTCAGAGCGAGCTCGGGCTCGGTCAGTCCACGACCTCGTACCACCTGCGCGTGCTGCGTGAGGCCGGCCTCGTGCGTGAGGAGGCCCGCGGCAAGTGGACGTTCTACGAGCTCGACCGCGCGGCGGCCGCGGCCGCGCTGGCGCGGCTGCGCGGCCTGTTGCGTCTCTGAGCCGACGGCGAGGGGCTGGTCGCGGCCGTCACGACGTCGGGTCCGGGCCGAGCGGCACGATGTCGTCGAGCACTCGCCCGGACCTCACCGGTACCGCAGCCTCCCGAGGCCTCGGTAGACCAGCTCGCGCGTGAGGTCGGCGATCCCCGCCACGGCCTCGCCGAGTGAGGGCCTGGTCCGCAGGCCGGGGTAGCGGGGCACCGCCCGTCCTCCCAAGCCTCGCAGCCAGAGCCGCCCGCGAAACACGCGACGCTTGACCCGGTAGGCCTCGCTCTGCGAGGCGACCATGTCGCCCGGCGTCGCCTCCGTCAGCGTGAGCCACTCCGGTTCGAGCTCGTGGATCAGCCGCTCGCCGACCTCGGTGCGGGCGATCAGGTCGCTCACCCCGTCACTGCCGGTGAAGCGGTCGAGCCAGGCGTCGCCGATGGAGACGTCGGCGAGCTCGGCGAGCGCGTCGGGGCACACGCGGCAGCGTGGCGGGACGCAGGCCGCGACGTAGTCGTCGTAGTAGTCGGGGTACGGCACCTCGCGCACCGCGCCGGCGCTCGTCTCGAGGCGCAGGCCGCCCGGCCAGCCGGGTCCGCGGTAGGCGACGCGCGCGAGGTCGGACGGCTCCACACCGGACCGCCGCGCGGCCAGCGCCGTCGCGCGCGGTTCGCCTGTCAGGCCGCAGAAGATCCCGAGAGTGAACACGACGCGCTCGCGCAGCCGGCGCGAGTGGCGCTGCGCAAGCCGCAGCGCGTGGAGGTGGCAGGGCAGGCCGACCAGCGCATACCGCCCGGGCTCGTCCATCACCCGGCGCAGGAGGAGGTCGACCGCGGCCACGTTGTACTTCGAGCCCCGGCAGGTGCTGACTTCTTCGGCGGTGCGGGCGAGTACGGGCAGGGTGGCGAGAGCGTTGTCGGGGTCGCTCCCGACGAGCAGCACGCCGTCGACGACGCCGCGCTCGAGCGCGCCCTGCAGTATCGCCGTCCCCACGCCGCCCGACGCCCCGGCGTGGCGGATGCCGGGGTCGGTCGCCCAGCCGAACCAGAGGCCGCGCCAGGGACCGAGGAAGTCGGGTGCGGGCGTCGTGGCCTCGTCCCGGCGCCACCACGCCCGGGGCGAGAAGTCGATGCCCGGTCCGGGGCACACCGTGAGACAGTGGCCGCAGTCGTTGCAGGCCTCGGCGTGGACCACGACGCGATAGCCGCGCTCCGCGTCCCACGGCAGGTCGATGCCGTCCTTCGGACAGAGCGCGGCGCAGGCCCCGCACTGCGTGCAGAGACCATCGTCGTAGACGTGCTGGACGCTCATCGTGCCGTCATCGTACATCCCCGGCGACCGATGGCGGCAGTCGTCCGAGGACGTCTTCAGGACGTCTCGCCGTGCCCCGACGCCCCGCTGCGGGTAGACCATCGGAGTGACCGCCGATGGCCTCACCCGCGCCCGCTTCGTCGCCCGCCTCGTACGGGCTCGCGTGCGCGGCCGCCCGCACACGCTGAACCACCTGGTCACGTCACGCTGCAACGGGCGCTGCCCCACCTGCCTCTGGCGCGACCAGTCGGGCGCGGAGATGGACACCGCGACCGTGGTCTGGCTGTACGGTGAGGCGGGGCGCCTCGGGCTGGCGCAGCTCGTCGCCTGGGGCGGTGAGCCGCTCCTGCGCGACGACCTGCCCGCGCTGCTCGCGGCGGCGAAGCGTGCCGGGCTGGTCGTCACCCTCATCAGCAACGGATGGCTGGTCGAGGAGCGCTGGCCCGAGCTGCGCGGGTGCGTGGACACCCTGATCCTGAGCCTGGACGACGTGGGCCCGGCGCACGACCGCCTGCGCGGCTTGCCGGGTCTCTACGACCGGCTGGAGGCGTTCGTCCCCCGCCTGCGCCACGACCCGCAGCGCCCGATCCTCCTCGTCAACACGGTGCTCTCACGGGAGAACCGGGGGGCGCTCGAGCGCGTGGCGCCGGTCGCCGGGCGCTGGGGTGCCGGCCTCTACTTCTGTGCCATGGAGACCGGCGGCATGGAGACGGCCGGGTTCGTCGACCGGCTCGGCCCGCTGGCTCTGCCGCCGGACGAGCTGAGCGCCGCCGCGCGACAGGCCCGCGGACTCAAGGCTGCCGGCCATCCGCTCCTCGCGACCGATGCGTTCCTCGACCTCCTCGAGCGCGACCCGGGGCTGACCGCGTACCGCTGCCGCGGCCCGCATTCGCTGCTCACCGTGGCGCCGGACGGCGCGATCCGTGACTGCCGCCGCCGAGACGTGCCGCTCGCCGGCGTGGACGAGCTGCGCGTCTCCGGTCGCGGCCTGGCCGGCGTCTTCGCCCTGACCCGTCGCCGCGAGCTCCTCGCCGAGGCGGACGGATGCACCGCCTGCAACAACCCCGACATCATCGAGATGTCGTGGCTCTGGGAGCTGCGGCCGGCGATGCTGAGGAAGGCGGTCGAGCTCGCCGCTCGCTGAGCTGACCAAGGGTGCGTCGCGGCCTCGTGCGCGAGCGGTGACCGCGGGTAGAACGCCAGCGGGCCCCGAGATGCCCAAACGGACACCTCGAGGCCCACACACACCGGCGCCCCCTCGCGCCGACGGGCGTATGACCCTTCAACGAAGCCGGCGGTCGAAGATTACAGTGCTGCCGGCCCTCGAAACCCGCTGAAGGTCGCCGCCGGCCGGAGGCGCGTTTCGACCCGGCGCGGGGACGGCAGCGAAGGTATCCCGATAATCCTTCGATTTGCAGGTAGTTTCGGTTTCGGGGCGACATGGCCGGGGTAGCCGTAACCAAACGGGCCGCAAGCGACGCGAGGCGCGGGCGGCGCCGGATCAGACAACGCGCACAGAGGAGGTGGCGCCATGGCGCCCACACGCTGGGATCCGCTGCGCGAGCTCACGGACCTCCAGGACCGGCTCGCCCGGGTCACCGGATCGCTCGGCTGGAGCGACGGCCGCGGGGCGTGGCTGCCGGCGGTCGACGTCTTCGACAGCCGCGAGGCCATCGTCGTCAAGGCCGATCTTCCCGGCCTGAGGGCCGAGGACGTCGACGTGCGCCTCGAGGAGAACGTGCTCACCCTGCGCGGCGAGCGCAAGCCGGACGCCGCGCCGGGAGAGGAGGAGTTCTACCGCATCGAGCGCCCCGTCGGCAGGTTCGAGCGCATGGTCGCCCTGCCGCAGACCATCAGGGGCGAGGAGTGCACCGCCGAGTTCGCCGCCGGCGTGCTCACGGTCCGGGTGCCGAAGAGCGCCGGCCCGCGCCCACGCCGCGTGCCGATCGAGGCGAGGGACGAGGAGCGTCCAGCGGCCGGTTCGGCGGACGGGCACTGAGCGCCGCCTCGGGCGGCCGCCGGGCGTTTCCCGCGCTGACACCGCCGATGGGTCAAGACGGGCTCCCGCACGACCGTTAATAGGACCGTACGGAGCTCCATCAGCCCCGCAAGGCCCAACGCCGGAGGTAACCAATGCGTCCCCTGTGGATCATCGTCCTGGTGGTCGTCGCCGTGCTCGGTGTCACGAGCGTGGCTTCGGCCTCGATGCGTGATGAAGTGAGCTCGCTCGTCGGCGCCGCCGTGAGCCTGGCCGACGACGGCATAGAGGAAGAGCCGCCGGCCTCGGAGCCCGTTGACGACGACGGCACGGCCGACGACGACGATGACGGCACCGTTGACGACGGCGACGACGGCACGGCCGACGACGGCGATGACGGCACGGTCGATGACGGCGATGACGGCACGGTCGATGACGGCGACGAAGCGGATGAGGACGGCTCGGGCGCCCAGAACGGCAACACGTGGAGGTGGCGGGTCGGCGACTACCGCAATCACGGCGAAGCCGTCTCCGAGATGGCCAAGTGCAAGGACGACACGGGGCAGAACCACGGTGCCGCGGTGTCCGCGGTGGCCAAGTCGCAGGCCGGCAAGCCCGACAAGGCCGGGAAGCCCGACAAGGCCGGGAAGCCCGACAAGTGAGCGGCTCTGCCGGCGGGGCGCCTCGAGGCTGAGAGCCTCGACGACGCAGGCCGCCGGGCTCGACGCCTCCCGGGCCAGAGGCGGACGGACGGCGGGGCGCCCCTGAGGGGGCGCCCCGCCGTCCGTCGCGTCAAGGCCGCTTCAGGACTGCACGGCCACGAGCGACAGGCCCATCGCCTCTTCGGCGCTGCGGATCCTGTCGAGCTGCGTCTCGTCGGCCGGGGCCGGCTCCGCCTGCAGCACCGGCCCGAGCTCCTCCATCGCCTTGCGCAGGCGCTCCTCCCGCTGCGGCTCGAGCGAGCGGCAGGAGAAGGCGACGATGGTGAGCCCGAGGTCCTGCTCGAGGGTCTTGATCCTCTCGAGCTGCTCGTCGCCGAGATTCCTCGCGATGTCGCACAGCATGATGGTCACCCTCCTTGGCGTACCGACGCAGTCGTTCTACCCCGGGGCGGCCGTGTCCTCCCTCCGCAGGGGTGCACGGCCCCGCCGCAGGTTCCCTCCCGGAGCCGACCCCGGTTCCTCTCACCGGGGGGCGACCGTCACTGCGACCGAGGGTAATCTTCAGTCAGCACACAGGCCACCCACGAGAGGAGTCCACTCATGGAAACCGCGGGAACATCACTGGCAGTCACCAGCGCACGGATCGACATCGGCTTCGCCCTCAAGCACGGCTGGCGCCTGTTCCTCAAGGACATCGTGCCCCTGCTGCTCGGCACGCTGATCGCGACGGCGCTCTCGATCGTCACCCTCGGCATCCTGGCCGGTCCGCTGTACGCCGGCCTGTACGGGATGATGGTCACCCGCATCCGCGACGGCCGCGAGCCCGCCGTCGGCGACGTCTTCTCCTGCATGGACCGCTTCTGGTCGTTCTTCGGCGGGTCGATCGTCCTGGCGCTGGCCATCGGCTTCGCCTGGATCACCGTCATCGGCGGCATCCTGCTCATGACCATCTGGCTCTACGTCTTCCCGCTCATGGTCGACCGCCGGATGGGCTTCTGGGACGCCCTCGGCGTCAGCTACCGCACGGTGAAGGACGGCGGCTTCTGGGAGCACCTCGTGCTGGTCGTGGTCTTCATCCTGATCGGCTCGATCGGCGGTGCGGCGGCCGGCGTCGCCTTCCTCCTGACCACGCCGTTCACGGTGGCGACCCTCGGCGCCGCGTACTACACGGTGCAGGGCCGGGGCGCGGACGTGGAGCGCGCCTGAGCCGGCGCGCCCGAGTCGTCGGCGGTCCGTGAGGAACGTCGCCGGCGAAGACGCGGGGCGGCGGACACGACGAAAGAGCCGGGGAGGCATGATGCCTCCCCGGCCCTTTCGTACCCCGCCG